>CAIYXD010000363.1 GCA_903930085.1 uncultured Flavobacteriia bacterium | reverse complement strand
GTTGGGAATACGATTTGAGCAGAATTTCATGGATTTATTACCTGGAAGTCATGCCATAAAAATTCAATTTGAGGAAACGCCAATTTTGGAAGATTTTGAGATGAAGTGGCTTTAAATGCAAATTTTCGTTTTGTGTAATTTCACGAAATTAGTTTGAATACAAACCGTGTAGTGTTTTAAAACTTGCTTAAGAATTTATTAAAATATTTTCCTTTGAATTTAATACCATGGTAACTATCTTTGTGCCATGAAAATTGATGATGCAATCCAATCCAAATTCACTTCGCCACAGCAAAAAGCGATCGTAAATATTCGATTTACAGCAAATTTTCTCGGTAATTTTCAAACACATTTCATGGCGAAATACGCTCTTACGATGCCACAGTTCAATATTTTAAGAATTTTACGAGGCGCCAAAGGAGAAATCAATGTCAACACGGTAAAAGAAAGAATGGTTGAAAAATCGCCAAATACAACGCGTTTAATGGACAAATTGATTGATAAAGGATTAATTGTTAGAAGCCGTTGCAAAGAAGATCGGCGCGTTGTATATGTTAAAATTACAGAAAACGGATTGAAATTACTTTCCGAAATCGATGAAAATGGTTTGGGTACATCTTTAAATAATATAGGGCTTTCCGACGAAGATTCAAATACATTAAGCGATTTACTCGACAAGGTAAGGCTGAACTTTGAATAAGCAAAAAACGTTTTAAACAGTCGAGAAAACCCTACAATTACTCAATAGATCAGTATTTCCAAAATAATTAAAAAAGAACAGAATGACAAAAAAACAAGTTGGTTGGATGGTAATTCTAGCCATTGTTATCTTTACGAACATCATTGAATCTATGATTTTAATGCCATTGGCTTCTACAATCAAAGCAGATCTTCACATGACAGATAATGCCTGGGGAGTGGCAATTTCCAGTTATTTGTTCAGCGCATTCATTTCTGGAATTTTAAGCATTTTTGTTATTGATAAGTTTGATCGTAAACGATTTTTAACGGTGTTTTATGCCCTTTTTATTGTTGGAACGTTTCTCTGTGGAATTGCAGATACGTATGAATTCTTAATCTTCGCACGTATTTTTGCAGGGTTTTTTGGTGGGATTATTAGTGCTGTAGTATTGGCAATTGTTGGCGATTTAATTCCAATTGCCCACAGGGGAAAAGCAACTGGAATTGTAATGGCAGGATTTTCAACTGCCGCAGCATTGGGAATTCCTTTAGGACTTTTTCTTGGTTTGAATTGGAATTGGCACATGCCATTTTTCTTCATTGTTGGTTTATCTTCTCTCGCGTTTGTTCTTATCATTCTAGTGATGCCGTCAATGAGTGGCCATTTGGAAAAGGCAAAAACGGTGAAGTCGTGGAATATTCTCAGTAGGATTCCAAAGAATAAAAACCAACTCAAGGCATTATTGTTTTCTTGTTTACTGTTGTTTGGTCAGTTTGCTATTATTCCATATTTAGCGGATTATGTGGAACACAATATTGGCTTCGAAAAGAAAGAATTAGTGTGGATGTATTTTTTCGGTGGAATTCTGACTTTCGTAACGAATCCGTTTATCGGGTATTTATCCGATCGTTTCGGCCAATTGAAAATATTTTTCATTATGATGACTTTATCCTGTATTCCGATTCTATTCATCACAAGTATGGGTGAAAACCCAATGCCATTGGTTTTAATTACAACTTCTGGATTTTTCATTTTCGCTGGAGGAAGGAATATTCCGGGAACGGCGCTTGTTTTGAGTACGGCTGCACCATTCGAACGCGGAGGATTCATGAGTATCCGTTCCGCTTTGCAACAATTAGCCAGCGCGATTGCCGTTTTATTAGGAAGCTGGATTTTAACGCAGGATGCTACCGGAAAATATTTTAACTTTGAACTAATTGGATATATAGCTGTTGGAACGAGTATACTTTCTTATTTCATATTGCGAACCATCAAATCAGATTATTAAATTCACACATACATGCAAGGGATTTTCACGAGTATCATAGGAATTTTTATTACGTTAGCGAGTAGTGCACAGAATCCAATTAAAAGTTCATCAGATGGCGTTGTTGCTGGAAAAGTAATCGATAAAACGTCCCAAAAACCGATTGATTATGTTTCTTTCCGGCTTTTTTCATCGAAGGATTCCTCTGTTGTTGCAGGAATTTTCACAGATACGGAAGGGAAATTCACACTCGAGCAGCTGCCTTATGGAAATTACTATGCAAAACTAACTTTCTCAGGATATACAACCAAGCAAATTGAAGATATTTCAATAACAGCTGGAATGAAAATCGTAAACCTTGGAACGCTTAAAATGGAAATCGATGCTGCATTAAACCTCGAAGAAGTTAAAGTCGTAGGAAGTTTAGATGTTTTGAAAGCTGGAATTGACAAAAAAGTGTACAATGTTGGGGAAGATCTTTCTGTAAAAGGCGGAACAGCAAACGACGTTTTGAATAATGTTCCTTCCGTTGAAGTGGATCAAGACGGGCGGGTGATGCTGCGCGGCGACGGAACGGTTACGATTCTAATCGATGGTCGTCCAAGTTCCCTTTCCGGTTCAAACGGAAAATCGCTACTGGATGCGCTTCCAGCAGGTTCAATCGAACGAATTGAAGTGGTTACAAATCCTTCTGCAAAGTACGATCCGGATGGAACTTCCGGGATAATCAATATCGTTTTGAAAAAGAATAAATTACGCGGATTTAACGGCTTGGTTACTGGAAATATTGGTTCGGGAGATTTAACTGGTGGAAATGTATTTGATGGTTCTGCTTCGTTGAGTTACCGCAATTCAAAATTGAATGTTTACGGCAGTTATTCGGCGCGACGAATGGAAGGCTATCGCAATAATTATTCGTATACGGAACAAACATTTAATAGCGACTCCGTTTTTATCATAGAGCAAAAGCGCAAAGGAACAGATTTAAATTCTGGACAAACATTCCGAGTGGGCTCAGATTTTTATTTGAAAGCACGAAATGTTATCGGATTTTCAATGACTGGAAATGTGGGCGTTCGGAATAGAACCGGAGAGCAAATGAACGAGACGTCCGACGCAGATTCTATCCGTTTGGCAATGTGGAGAAGAGATTCCGACGATCCAACGAGTCAGCAAAACTTTGATTTCAACGTAAATTACAAATATGATTTGAAAGACGATCGAGGAAATTTAATGGTGGATTTGAACCAATCCATGGGTAAGGAAGATATAAAGGGTTTTTACAAGCAAATGTTTTACGTAAACGATACGGATTTAAGCACAGCGCAGCCAATTCAACAGCAGTTATTTAACACTGAAAAAAATAATATTACAACGGCACAATTGGATTTTACTTATTTATTTCCAAAGATTAAAAGTAGAATGGAAATGGGCGCAAAGGCAATAATTCGCCGACAATCCGTGGATACTTATTCTGAAACTTTCGATACGCTGCAAGGTAATTTCTTCGAAGACACGCTTTCCAATTTTAATTATGCGTATGATGAAAAGATTTTTAGTGCGTATTCAATTTTTGGACAACAACGTGGAAAGTTTAAGTACCAAGGAGGTTTAAGAGCCGAACAAGCGTATCAAATTCCAAATTTAATTTCGGATTCGAATAGAATTGTCAACGCTTATTTTAATCTTTTTCCATCGGCACACATTCGCTATAGTTTGACGCCAAAGTCGGAAATTAGTTTGAGTTATTCGCGTAGAATCAACCGCGCCAATTCCTCCAATCTGAATCCATTTACCAGCTACGCCGATCCGTATAATTTACAACGTGGAAATCCATACCTGCAACCAGAATATATCAATTCGTATGACTTAGGATATTCCAACGAGTTTAAAAAGTTGACCGTTACGGCGAGCGTGTTTTACCGCCAAACGACAGGTGTAATTACCCGAATTAAAGAATTTTACGAGAATAATACTTCTGCCATAACCTATTCGAATATCGACGAAAGTCGCAGTGTTGGAACCGAATTTGTTTTAGTGTACAAACCATATAAATGGTGGCGAAATACCATATCGGCCAATGCAAATTACATGCAATATATTGACGATAATCAAGCTGCGAATTGGAATAGAAGTGGCTTTAACTGGAACATGAAATATTCTGGAACGGTAGAATTTTGGAATCGAACGGCATCTATTCAGGTTAACGCAGCGTATAATGCGCCGAGATTCACTGTTCAAGGAAGAGCACAGCGGAAAGGACCGATAGATATTTCTGCGGAAAAAACGTTCAAAGACGGGAAATGGTCGCTGGGAATGCGTGTTTCGGATATTTTGAACAAACAAGGGTTTTACATGACCGTTTCACAACCTGGAATCGATCAAAATTCATCCTTCAAGTGGTTAACACGAAAAGTTTTTGTCACGTTTTCCTACAAATTCGGGAAAATGGAAATTTCCAATAAAAACAAAGGCGGCGGCGGAGATGGTGGTTTTGATATGTGATTAAACTGAATTAATCCCGTTTTGGTTTAAATTTCACGCCCAGATTTAACAATCCTTCGTCAAAGGTTTTGAATTTCTTTTTGTTTAAAAGTCGCTCTTGAAGTATTTTTCGGATGTCAATTTTTGTTTTCATGGCGTTTTTTCGTTTTTTTACTAATGAAGGTATTCAAAAATATCACCAAAGTTTTGCGCACTTATTGATTGGTGTAAAATATCGATTTAAAAGGGCTGAAGGAGAAATAAATGGATTTACGCAAACGTGAATTTAACCTACAAAAGCTAAATCCGCTTCCTTTTTTGTGAGTTCAAGAACATCGCCGCTTTTCAATTCTCCCAATTCTAATTTTCCAATCCTCACCCGAATTAAGCGCAAAGTTGGAAAACCTACTGCAGCGGTCATTTTGCGCACTTGTCGATTTTTTCCTTCCGTCAGCGTTAATTCAATCCACGAAGTCGGAATTTTTTCCCGAAAACGAATAGGAGGGACGCGATCGGCAAAATCAGGATTTTCTATCTTTCTGCATCTTGCCTTTTCTACTTTGTGCTTCTTTCCATTATGTTGGATGACCAACGTCCCGTTTTCTAATTCCCGAATTGCTTCCGGCGTTATTTCGCCCTCAACTTGTACACAATAGCTTTTAGAATGTTTGTTCTTTGGATCAATCAGCTTCGTTTTGAAGTCTTTATCATCTGAAAGCAACAATAGTCCTTCACTGTCTTTATCCAACCTCCCGACAGAATAAACATCTTTTGGAAATTCGAATACATCGCCCAATAAAAGATCTGTCTTTTCGCCAGTGAATTGACATAAAAATCCATACGGTTTATACAATAGGAAATACCGAAAATGCATGCTTACTTTTTGCACGTGTACACAAATGCTGGGGGAAAATTGAAGGGTGTGAATTTGATGGAAATAAGC
>CAIYXD010000362.1 GCA_903930085.1 uncultured Flavobacteriia bacterium | reverse complement strand
GTTGAAGTGGAGGAATACCTTACGATTTTAGCACCATTTCACGATACAACCAATCGAAAAGGAATGTTGGTGGAGATTCTCCCAAAAATGTCATTTGGAACAGGACACCACCAAACAACTTGGATGATGTCGAAAGCTTTGTTCGAATTGAAAGAAATTCCAGCGAAGGTTTTAGATATGGGAACAGGAACTGGTGTTTTAGCAATTATAGCAGAGAAATTGCATGCGAAAAATATTGTTGCAGTGGATATTGAAGATTGGTCAATCGAAAATACCATTGAAAATAGTGAACGAAATAATTGCAGCAGAATAGAAGCGATTTGCGGCGATGTGGATGTGTTGAAAGGTAGGAGTTTCGGACTAATTCTAGCCAATATCAATAAAAATGTATTGAAAGCGCACCTGCAAGCATATTACGACATGTTGGATTTGAACGGAACCCTTATTTTAAGCGGATTTTTTACTAGTGATGTGGATGAGATGACCGCTTTTGCAGAAAATATCGGATTTACAAAATATCGTATCTTGCAGAAAGACAATTGGGCAGCTATTGAATTAACGAAAAATTAAAGGATATGAAAAAGGAAATAAGTCGCTTGATTATTGTGTGCATAATATTTATTTCCGGCTTTTCATTCGGGCAAACCTACTCGCCAAATAGAGAAAAATTCATCAAAGAATTTCAAAAAACGTTGTCGGATTTTGGGAAAGGAGATTACCAGGATTTTGCCAAAAAGGAATTCCCTAAATTATTGTTGGAATCGACTGATTTTCCAGAAGCCTACTTCACCAAAATGGTTGAAACTTGTAACTTGATGGTTACAAAAAGAATCCAGCCGTTTCCGGAAATGTACCAATATGTATTCAGTATTGCTTCGTTGGTAAAAGGAAAACAATCGGAAAAGAGTTATACCGCATGGCACAATTCAGTAGATAAATTATTGGATGCCAAGAATATAAAGAAATTCGAGGATTTTATTGACCTTTCTGCAGGATTTTTTCTAGAGCGGAAAATTGCTGAAACGCCAAACTTTAAATGGTACTACGAAAACGGGGACTATTCCTTCGAATTCACGGATAAACCGTTTATTAAATGCAGCAATGGGAACCTAATTTGTAGAATTGAAAATCGAAATTCTCAAACAAAAAAAGACCAGCCAAATATCGATAGTTTGGTGATTTTCAAAACCAACGGAACCTATGATCCAGTGCTTAAAAAATGGTTTGGTGCAGGAGGAATACTTACCTGGGAAAAAGTTGGTTTACCTAAAAATGAAACATTTGCAGAACTGAAAAACTACGATGTCTCGTGTAAAACCTCCAATCTTATCGCCGATACAGTTGCCTTAACCACCAAATATTTCAGTAAACCAATTCTTGGGTATTTATCCGATCGCGCTTTTATTATCAATAGAGAAGAGGATAAAGTGTATCCACAATTCCTTTCTTATGAAAAACGATTGGCAATTAAATCTATTAAAGAAAATGTAGATTACGAAGGTGGATTTACGATGAAAGGAAGCAATTTTGTTGGAATGGGCGCACCAAAAAATCCTGCTAAAATCTTTATTTACCGCGATAAACAAATTTTCATCAAAGCAAGCGCACAAGAGATATTTATCACTCCGTCTGCCATCTATTGCACTAATGCTGGAAGCGCAATCTATTTAAAAACAGGAGATTCCATTTCACATTCCAGTTTGAATTTCAATTATGACCTGAAGAAAAAATCCATTGAATTTACGCGAACAGGCAAGGCCGGAGGACAATCTCCATTCCAGGATTCGTACCACCAAACGGATATTTATGTCGCTAAAATCACCTGGAAACTAGAAGAATCGGCAATTTATTTCACCTACGATTTTGGTATTTCCCAAGAACAACGGTATGCGCGTTTCGACTCAAAAAGTTACTTTGATGAGCAATTATATGATCGTTTACAAGGATTAGAAGCAATTCATCCACTCGTGGCGATTTCTAAATATTGCTATAAATATGACGAGTATAGCATTAACGAAGGGAAAGCTGCAACCGCGCTCGGAAAAACAACACAACAGGCAATTCCAATGTTGCTAGAGCTTTCGAATAATGGATTTATAGCTTACGATACCGAAGGGAAAATGGTAACGATAAATCCAAAACTGGAAAATTTTGTTGCGTTTAAAGCAGGGAAAAAAGACTACGACAATTTGAGTTTCATCTCCGATTTGCGACCAAAGGAACTCACCGGATTTTCAGATGAAGAAATTCAAGCAGATCCAAATCTTCAGCGCATAAAAGAAGAATTTAAAAAACTTTCTGAAGAGCGAAGAATAATGCCATTTTTTGGTAAAATGGATCTTGGAACCTTAGAGATTGATCTAAATGCGGTAGATAGAATCAATGTTTCAAACGCGCAAAATACGCTTGTCTTTCCTACATCCAATCGCGTTAAAATCAAGGAAAATCGAAATTTTGAATTTAGTGGCTGGATCAATGCCGGGAAATTGGAAATCAATACTTTAGCAGCTAATTACAACTACAAGGAAAATGCCTTTACCATTTTAAACTCCAAAGAATCCATTCTGCGCGTTCGACCGTTCAAGGTGGAAGACGGCAAGCAAGCGATTCCGATGGCAAGCAGTTTAATTGGAGTGAAAGGTCAAATTTTGGTGGATGATCCGAGCAACCGTTCCGGAAAAAATCAAACCATAACTTCTTTTCCGAAATTGGTTGTTTCCAACCCTTCACTCGTTTATTACAACGCAAAGAATATTTACAAAGGGGCATACGACAGCACGCGGTTTTATTATACAGTTGCGCCATTTACACGCGATAGTTTAGATAATTTTATAGAGAAGTCGCTGCGATTGAAAGGCGAGTTGACTTCCGCAGGAATTTTCCCAAAGATTTCTCAAGACTTGAAAATAATGGCCGATTATTCCTTCGGTTTTTCTACCAATGCACCCAAAGGAGGATATGACTTCTACGGTACAGGAGCGAAATATGAAAACAAGATAATGCTTTCTAACAATGGATTACAAGGCGCTGGAACGATAAATTTTGTCCATTCAACTTCAATTTCCAATGCGCTTAGTTTTCTTCCCGATTCGACAATTGGTTTGGCAAAATTCACAAATCGCCCGATAGAATCTGGCATAGAATTCCCAGATGTAGATGCTGAAGAAGCTTTTATAACCTATGTTCCAAGAAAGAATTACTTAAAAGCACAATCCACCCAAAAACATGACTTAAGCTTTTTCAATGGAGAAGCAAAACTGCGTGGTGTAACAATTGTTACCGCACAAGGATTACGTGGAAACGGGTTGATGACATTTAAATCTGCAACTACTCTATCTTCTAATTATACCTTTAAACGCTGGGAAATTAATGCAGATACAGCAGGGTTTAGTCTTAAAAACACGTATGCAGGAGAGGGAGAAGATCCAATTTCCTTTAAAGCAGATAATGTGAAAGCCTCCATTTCGTTTAAAGATAGAAAAGGAGAATTTAATTCCAACTTTGGAACTTCCCGGGTAAATTTCCCTGTAAACCAATATTACTGTCTGATGGATAAGTTTTCTTGGCTAATGGACAAAGCAGATATTGTTTTGGAAAAAACAGACAAAAAAACTGCTTCCGGCAAATCGGATATGGACTTGGCAGGACCGAATTTCTTCTCGTCACATCCAAAACAGGATTCCTTGCAATTTGGTGCATTGCGCGCAAAATACGATTTGAAGCAACGCACAATTTTCTGTGAAAGTGTTGAGTTTTTGCAAATTGCAGATGCTCGAATTTTTCCAGACAGCATGAAGGTTACCATTCGCCAAAAAGCAAGGATGGAACCTTTAACAAATGCTCGAATTGTTGCCAATTATATCACCAAATACCATACGTTTGTTCGAGCAAATGTGGAAGTTACAGCAAGAAGAGCGTACAAAGCAGATGGCGATTATCCCTATTATGACAAGGACAGTAATTTGACTTATCTGAAGATGAACCGAATTGCATTGGATACTTCTTTCCAAACAATGGCGAAAGGAGATGTTGCCGATAACCAAGGGTTCAAATTGAGTAAAGAATTTGATTATTACGGAAAAGTTCAAATTGCAGCTGCAAATCCAATGTTGTTCTTTGAAGGTGCTACAAGAATAAACCATTCGTGTGATAAATTCGATAAAAATTGGATGAGTTTTTCTGCACCAATCGATCCGAAGAATATTCAAATTCCGGTTTCTTCCAAAATGAAGGATTTGGCGGGAGAATCCATCTCAGCCGGGATTGTTTGGCGTAATTCAACGATCACAGACAGTATAAAGTTATATCCAACGTTCTTGTCCAAACTGGTTCAGAAAGACGATCCAATATTAATTTCGGCAAGTGGTGTTTTGCAATACAATGAACAAGCAAAAGAGTTTCAGATTTCATCTAAAGAGAAATTGGTAAACCGTTCTGAAAAAGGAAATTTCTTGGCGCTTCATACGGAGAGTTGTTCGATGAATGGCGAAGGAATCGTAGATCTAGGAATGAACTATGGCGATGTAAAAGTTGATGCAGTGGGAATTGTAAATTATAATCAATCTAGCGGTGAAACAAGTTTAAATCTTACAACGCGCATTAATATGGCGATGGATAAAGGATTGATGGAAGGAATCGCAACGCGTATAAATACCGTTGAAGGATTGAAAGAAATGGATTTCAAAAAAACCACATTAGAACAAGCATTGGTAGAATGGACGGATCAAAAAACGGCAGATAGACTAGTTTCGGATTACACGCTAAAAGGAGAAATCAAAAAGATTCCATCGGAATTGGAGTCTGCAATTGTTCTAAGTGGTTTGCGATTGGTTTCCTATGACAAGCCTTCGGTGCAAGAAAAAGGAATTATTTCTAGCACAAAAACTGCCGTTCTAGTCAATATATTTGATAAACCAGTACTGAAATACGTTCCAATAAGTGCCTTTTTTCAGCAGATTTATTCAGAATCTGGTGGCGACAAATTTGGCTTGTTTTTGCAAATTCCGGGTGGAAGCAGTTATTATTTTGATTATTCCATGGACAAAAAAGATGGGGAGATGCGCATAATTTCGGATGATGTAGATTTCAATGCAGCCGCTACTTTGATGAAGGAAGAAAAACGGAAAACGAAGAATTTTAAATTTGAAGTCTCCACACAACAATTTTATTTGAGCAAATTTTTGCGACTATTTGAATAAAAAAAATGAATTATATACTCTTTTCAATAATAGCCTATTTATTAGGATCGATTCCAACAGCGCTTTGGATTGGTAGGTCGAGGTACTCCATAGATGTTCGTGAACATGGGAGTAAAAATGCTGGTGCAACAAATACATTTCGTGTTTTAGGGAAAAAACCTGGAATAGTTGTTTTGACGATTGATATTTTGAAAGGCGTAATTGCGACAATTCTTCCGATTCTTTTTTTACCAGAAGGCCTTTGTGGGGAGCAAAATGATACTTTGGCTCAGGTGCAAATTCTTGCTGCTATTGCAGCTGTAATTGGCCACGTGTTCCCAATTTTTGCACAATTTAAAGGTGGAAAAGGTGTGGCAACTTCCCTTGGAGTTATAATCGGATTAACTCCTTTGGCTGCTGGAATTTGTATCTTGATATTTTTAGTAGTTTTTATTCTTTCCCAATTCGTTTCACTTGGCGCAATAGTAGCAGCTATTTCTTTTCCATTCGTTTTGAAATTTATTGTCGGTGAATCGTCGATTTGGTTAGTGGGTTTTAGCATTTTTTTAAGTATATTAGTTCTATTTGCGCACAGAAAAAATATTTTACGTCTGCTGCAAAATAAAGAGAACAAAATGAACCTTTTTAAGAAATAAACGTACTACTTTTTTAAAATATACTAAGGGAAGAAAATTCAGAGGTGCTCGTTCGAAAACATAGATTAGTGCTATTCTTTTTCATCCTTTTTCCTTTGCTAATTAACGCGCAAACGGATGAGGAAATCAAGTCTCAAGCAGATAAATTGTTCAATTCTGAGCAATATGTAGCTGCTACACCATTGTATTTGAGATTACTTTCCCTGCAACCGCTTGACCATTTTTACAATTTCCGCTATGGAACGTGTTTACTGTACAATTCGAATAAAAAGCAATCGGCTATTAAATACCTCAATTACGCAGTAAGTGAACCAACTATTCCACCAGAAGCATATTATTTTCTTGGGAAAGCATTTCATTTTGATTATCAATTCAACGAAGCGGAAAAATACTACTCCATTTACCTTCAAAAGCGCCCGAAAAATAGCGTTTTGTATGCAGCGGAGCGGGCAATCGAAATGTGTCAAAATGGAAAACGTCTGCTGTCAACCGTTTCAGATGTCGTTGTCTTGGAAAAAAAAGAAATTGCCAGCGACAAGTTTTTTCGGGTTTACGATTTGCAGGATATTGGCGGTAATATTATCGTTACAGCAGAATTCCAGACTAAGTTAGATAAGAAAAATGGGCACGTTCCTTTGATTCATTTTCCAAAAAAACCAACCGTAATTTACTATTCCAGCTATGGCGAAAATGCAGCAAATGGTAAAGAAATATATTCGCGACGTAAATCCCCAGATGGTTCTTGGGGAAATGCTGAGCTAGTTCAAGGTGAAGTCAATACGATTTACGACGAGGATTTCCCGTACATGCATCCAGATGGCGAATACTTGTATTTTTCGTCTAAAGGACACAATTCCATGGGCGGATACGATGTGTTTCGTTCGAAATACAATGCCCAAAACAACTCTTTTGGAAAGCCGGAGAATTTAGATTTTGCTATTTCTTCACCAGACGATGATCTTTTTTATGTGGTAGATTCGTTGAATCAAAACGCTTATTTTGCTTCAGCACGGCAAAGTGAGGTTGGAAAATTGTTTGTTTACAAAGTGAAAGTGGATCGGGTTCCTCTGCAATTAGTGGCTGTAAAAGGAGGTTTCTTTTCCGAAGTGGATGCTAGTCCGAAACAACTGAATTTGGAGATTTTATCCCAAGAAAGCGGTTCAATTATAGGGAAATACACAACGGATTCCGAGTCGAACTATTTGATCACCTTACCGAAAGGTGGAAATTATGAATATGTTCTAAAGTTGGCGGGAAATGAGCAAGCATTCCGATCGCTTGTTACCATTCCAAATCAAACTGAATTTAAACCACTGAAGCAGAAGGTCCTACATACTTCTGAAAATGGTAAAGAAACAATTAAAATTATAAATCTTTTCAACGAAGAAGTTACAGACATGGAAGCTGTTCTTGCAGAAGTCGTCAAAATACGCGCTGATTTGAATGTCAATGTCTCTGAATTTAATCTCGATAACTTTGAGGCTTCTAAAAAGAGTGCTAGTGATTTGAGTAATCTTGGTTTTGGAAATTTATCGATACCAGAAGTGCAGGATTTACTTAAGAATACGGAAGACCTCGTGCGGAAAAATAAAAATTTGGCGTTAACATTTAACCGTAAAGCAGATTTTTTTCTAGTAGAAAATTACGAAAAATATGAACAATTAGAAGAACAAATTCAGCAGAAATTAGAGGGTTTAAATGCAACTGAGAGCACTTTAGCAAAAAAAGCAATTTTGCAGGAAATACAAGTTTCCGTAAAAGAATTGTCTGCGTTAAAAGTCGATGCATTAGCAACAATTCCCTTGCAGGATTCTGTGCAAAAAGTATATGCTGAATCTGCTTTTGTTCTAGATAGTAAAATTGTAACAGACATTCGCTCGGAATTTGAAACTGCACTAAACGCTGGCAAGGAAGAGGATGCTATAGCTGAACTTTTTAAAAACAAAGACCTTTTGCAGCAATTAAGAAATGATAATTCCATGAGTCTCGCGGAAAATCTCATTAAAAAAATAGAGAAATTAGGAGAAGATATAATTTTGGCCGATTCAAAAAATGACCTTTACAACAAGGATCAGATTGCGTTGCAAAATGAAATAAAGTACTTGGAGGCGAATCTTTCTGCAGCAAAACAAAAAGAAATTACAGCGATTGAACAACAAATACGTTCCAGAAAGGAAACGCTAAAACTAATAGAAGGAGAGCAAAAGTTTGTAGCCTCCGCTTTGGTAAAATTGAACCAAGAGAAATCGAATCTTTCGCAGCAAATCCATTTATTGGAAACGCTTATTTCAAAAGTATATATTGGTGAAAAAAGTCCATCGGAAGTTCAAAATGCGCGTTTGGAACTGGAGAAAAAGAATCCTTCGGCGTGGAATCGCATGATTAGTGACGAAGCTGCTAAATTAGATGCACAGGAAAAACAATTACCAGAGAAAAGTGAGCAGATAGTAACGATGGAGAAGGAAATTTCCGCTGAGGAGTTAGATACTACAGAGCCGGAGGAAATTAGTTTGGCGGAGAATCTGCTACCAAAATATACGATAGAAAAGAGCGCGATTGAGGCCGATAATTCGCTTTCAGCAGAGCAAAAATTAGCAGGTTTACAAAATCAGGATCAAGCTTTAATTTCGGCAATAGAAACAAAATTGAAAGAAATTGAAAAGCAATTGGTCAAGAATCCTGAAAATACTGCTTTGGTAAAGGAAAAAGAAGCAATTAGCGATTTAAAATTACTCACTGAATCCAGTATCGAAGAACGGGAGCAGATGATTGAAAGTAAAATGGCGGCAAAAATACTTCCTGAAACCATTGACAAACAAAAAGTTATTTATTCTACCAAATTAGAGCCTGCGTACGCGGATAAACTTGAAGCAATTGCATCGGAAACTTCTGCTGCGAAGCAAAAGCAACTGGCAGAATTAGAAGTGGAACGAGCTTTTCTTAAAAAGATTGAAGCAGAAGAGCAGCAGGTAAAACAAGAACTCCGAAAAGACCCATTGGATCTAACTTCCCGCACCAAACTGCAAGCTTTGTCGGAATTAAAGAAGGAGAAATCTGCCAAAACAGCACAAATAATAGCAGCACTAAAAGTGGAGGAGGAGCGACTTGCTTTTGATACAATAACACAAGAAGACAAAGAGAAAATCGATATTTTACTCCTTCCGGACTACAAACAAAAAACAAAAGAAATAGAAACTTCAGCGCAAGCTACAGCTCTAGAAAAGGCTATCCAATTGCGTAAGATTGAGCAAGAAAAAATCGAAAAAATTCAATTGGAAAAGGAAGTTATTGGCTTGCAATTAGAAGAGGATCTAACTAACCGAGAATTCCTAAAAGAAGAAAAAATACTAATGGTTTTGTTGGAAGAATCCTTGGCGAAATTAGCCGTATTTGAGCAGGAAATTCAGTCTGCACAAGTTCCAAATTCATTGACAGAAGAAGAAAAGGCGGCAAAATATGCGGAATTCAAGTCGGATTATAGCTCGAATGTGCGAGCAATCGAAGGAAACGATAGTATTGGAGAAAAGGAGAAACTAGATTTAACACAAACCGAAGACCAGTTGCTTTTGGGTGAAATATACGATCGACAAGACCAATTGGAGGAACAAATAGAGAATAATCCAGATTTGATTGCTTTACAGAAAGAACAAAAGGTTTTGGATGTCTTATCGGCAGAATTGGAACGTACAATTGAAATTCGGCAGGAAAAGTTGGATTTGATGGAAGAAATTAGTAGAAAACTAGCTACAGAAAAGGAAAACGCGATTAAAAGCATTGATAATTTGTACCTCAGTGACCGAGCAATTATTCAAGAAATGGCAATTTCAGAGGTTGAGAAACTTCAAAAAATAGCCCAAGAAGACCGAGAATTATTATCAAAAGTCGTATCAAAACTGGATATAATTGCCTTGAAACCAGACTTGGATTCTTCAGAAACTCATGAAAAACAAATTTTGGAAGCGATACGAGAGGATTTACAAATCAGCTTGAATGCAGTTACAGAAATTAGCACCGAAAAACAGGTAAATGAAAATATAGAGACGCCAATTTTAGCTATTACGAAAATGCAATCTGCTTTCAATACTGAAAAGGATGGTATTCAATCAAATAATAACCTGAGTGAAATAGAAAAAAAATCGCTCTTATTGCAACTGGAGAATAATTTTCTGGATCAAATTCGAACGGAAAAGATGGTGGTTCAACAGAAAAAATTGGGAGATCCATCCAATGTGCAATTCCAACAAGAACTGAATGATTTAATAGCTTTGGAGCAAGCAACGGAGATT
>CAIYXD010000361.1 GCA_903930085.1 uncultured Flavobacteriia bacterium | reverse complement strand
ATTTGATATTCTTATATCCGATCACCGGTATGGATTCTGTTGCGATGGTATTTATTCTATTTTCTTGACGCACCAATTAAATTTGCCTATTAGATGGTTTGAAGGTTGGGTACAGAAATTACACGAGCGATTTTTAGCAAACTTTGATGAGATTTGGGTTCCCGATTCGCCACAATCTGATTTATCGGGCGATTTAAGTCAAAACAAATCAGGTTTTAACGTTGAATACATTGGGGCATTGTCAAGATTCAGTTTATACAAAATTCCAGAAGTTAAAAAAAGCTACTCGGTAGTTATCGTTAGTGGTCCAGAAGTGTACGGTAAAAACTACTTTAAGGAACAAGCAGGAATATCTGGAATTAATACATCGGAGCAGATTTTCATAGTTCCGAAAGGTTTAGCTGAAATTGCTAAAAATTCAGCTAAACCGTCGGTTATTTCAGACGATTGGTTGGCGTGTGATCAACTTATTTTAAATTCAAGTAAAGTCATTGCCCGCTCCGGTTATTCGACATTGATGGATTTGTTTATTTTGAAAGTTCCCTTTTCGATTACGCCGACACCTTTTCAGAGAGAACAGCACTATTTATATGATTTGTGGAGCAGAAAAGCTCAGGTATCCGCCAGAAATCAAGAAGATGAAGAGGTATGATTCTAGATTTTTTAGAAAGTATTTTGAACATTCACCAATTGGAATAAACCATTAAAGTGAAGAGAATAGGATTATTTTTATTTGTGACAACTGTGCTTATACTAGTGCATTTGATTTTTACCCAAAATTGGCAAACCCAAAATTATAAGGTGTTACGCACTAAAAAAACACAAAGTTGTGATTTTGATGTCGTATATGCTTTGGAATTACGGGATAAGGTAAAACACTATTTAGAAGAATCGTATTGGAACGGAACCAGAGTTATACTGCGTTCAAAGAAGGATATTTACCCGCTTCTAAAAGAAGAAAAATTGGTTAGAATTGAGGAAAATGAATATTATAGCCTCGATACAATGTATTACAGTTATCCTTTTTTGACGTTGGAATCTAAATTATTGTTGGATACTATTGGGGAAATGTTTCAACGTAAACTGGAAAACACTGGGTTGGAATGCACAAGATTCACCATTACATCCATGTTGCGAACCACTAATTCTGTTGCTAGATTGAGGAGATGGAATCGAAATTCAATTAAAAATAGTGCACATTTGCACGGAACAACATTTGATATTTCCTACAAGACGTTTTTTGCTTCCCGGGATTTAACAGTTTCGGAATGTAGCTATTTAGCGGATGCACTTGCCAAAACAATTTGGGAATTACGGTGCGAAAAGAAATGCTGGGCAACTTATGAAACATGGCAAACTTGCTTTCATGTTGTCACGCGTTAGAAGATTGCCTTCTAGAAGGATTTAACAATTGATTTGTGTTTGCATCTTAAAATGTTCAATTGTTTTAAGCGTTTCAACGAGAAAAATAATGGACAAAAAAAATCCCGCCAAATTGACGGGATTTTGTAGTTAAGGAAATTAATTACTTAACAATTCCTGAGAATGCAGCGTCATCCGCTAATCCTAAAAATTCTCTATCGTTTGATGCTTTCGCTTTCAATGAAGCATCTTTACCGAATGCACTTTTCAAATTGCTAACAACAGCATCCGTTTTATCTTGACGCGCAGCAGCAACTGCTTTCAAATAGAAACCTTGAGCACTTTCTTTATCAGAAGTAGCATCAACAGTTTTAATTGCAGCATCTGCAGAACCATTCAATAGTTGCGCTAATGCTTTGTTGAAAGAATTATCTGCACCAAAACTAGTTACTGCGTCTGCATATTTACCGTTTTGGATGTTTAAAATCCCCATGTTGTAATTAACTTCAGCACCAGCTCCTTTTGCTTGACCTAACAGTTGCTTTGATTTTGAACGATCTCCAGAAACTCCAGCAACTGCTGCAAGGTTATTTTTGGAAATAGCATTGTCTTTCAAACTATTTGCTTTTTCGAAATGCGATTTAGCTTCCGTCATTTTATTTTGCATGTACAAAATTGCTCCAACATTGTTGTGGGTTCTGTGATCTGTTGGATAGTTCTCCATTGCAACTTTGTAAATGTTTAACTTCTCATTTAAGTCAGTAACAAGTGTTGCAGTGAACAATAATTCTTCCAATGTCAAAGAATCTGGTGTTGCTTTTGAAATCGTCTTTAATTCTTCGTCTGTGTATCCAGTCAAATCATAAACAGTAGTTATTTCCGTGCGACGCAACATTGGAAAAATTGATTTATCCAATTCGGTAAACGTTTTGCCCATGTTTCGCATTTCTGTCTCACGTGTTGTTGGATCTTGGTGCATTTCTAAAACTCGAATCACTAAATTCTTTTCGTCTTCATTCATTGTAGAATTCTTCAGTTCTCTTTTGAATCCTTCGAAATCTTCTCCACTACCATTTAAAGTATAAACTTCTGTTTGAGATTTTTCGTTTTTAGCTTTCTTCCCTAAGTCCATTGCGACTTTCTTTCCAGCTTCAGCTCGGCTTGTAGACAAAGAGTTGTTTTTATCTTCTTCACCTTCTGGAGAAGCATAACCAGTTACATTAACCGTTTTGATAGCGATTCTTGGGTTTCCTTGCGCCGCAAGCAGCCAAGCAGAATAATCAAGTATATCTTTATCTTTCAATTCAGCTGGTTTTACAATAGATTTTCCTTTTTCAAAATTTACTTGAGCAACAAACGTTTCTTCTGTAACACGCACAAATTGATCTTTATCCAAAATCACTTTGAAATCTTTGTTTACAGAATATGGTGTAATGATTGTTCCATCCGCAATTTTGGTATCTATAAATTTACCTGCTTTTTCCTTTCCGCCTTTGTAAACTTTACCAGTTGCAGTAAGAACTGCATTTTCGAATTCAGGTTTGTATGCTACGACATCCGTATAAACCATTTTCCCTCCTGGTTTGTATTGAATTACAGAACCATTTCCGGTAGCTTTTTCGCCTTGAACAGTAACTGTTTTCAATGCAGTGTTTCCTAACATTGGTGTAATTTCAGCGCTAGCTTTCTTTTTAATTCCTTTTTCAGGAAAAGTAACGTCGATTTTTACACGTACTGAGTCACCGTGCATCTCTAATGGATTTGGAGTAACTTTATAATCTAAATCTTTCAAAAGGTCGCAACTAGTTACTAATGAACCAGTAATAGCAAGAAACGCTAAACCTAAAATGCTTTGTTTTTTCATATACTTAATTTTAATCCTACCAATTTTTAGGGCAATATTAAGCAATATTATTGTCTTAAAAAATAAAATCGCGAATTATTGTCAACAGCCTAAAGTGGCTTTATTTTTTTAGGCATTTCACTTGTGTCAGAACAAACATCTTTTAATTGTTTAATTGTCAATGCGTTTGTTGGATCTTTCAATTCGGGCGCAATATCGCACAATGGTATTAAAACAAATAACCTTTCGGAATACCTTGGGTGCGGAATTTGAATAGTTTCAGATTCTAAAACAAGCGAGTTGAAAAAAATAATATCGATATCGAGAGTTCTAGAAGTATATCCTGAAAGGGTTTTTACAGATCTTCCATTTTCGATTTCGATTTGTTGCGTAATGGCAAGTATTTCGTTTGGATTTAGAATTGTTTTAACTTCAATACAAGCATTCAAAAAGCTGTCATTTGACTCAAAACCAATGGGTTCTGTTTCGTAAACAAAGGATTTTTTGGAGATTTCCCCGATACGTAGATCAATTTCCTCCAGCGCTTTTTCAAGATAATTCGATTTGTTACCTTGGTTACTTCCAAGACTAAAAATTACAGAATTCATTCAATTACCATTTGAAGGAATTCACCATTTTAAGCAGATCTACTTTCAAATAGTCCAAGCTTGGTTTGAGGGAATCGTAATTTGGGCGAACATTAAAGTAGACAACACCACTGATGAATTTTGAAGTTGAATCGGTTAAGTAAAATTGAAATGGTGAGGCTACATCGCCCTGCAATTCAAAGAAAGTACCAAACACTTTATTTTCTGGGTGCAATATTAATTGGTCGTCAATTGCAGTTGCTTTCAATTTATGCTCATCCACTTTATCGTTTGCAAAATTAACATACGTTGCAAGGGGTTCTTTCATTTCAATGTATGAAAAGTGAATTACGCCATTCAATGAGCCGAGTTCGATGTCTTTGTGGCATGTTATTCCAGTAGAATCATAAACATCTTTAATTTTGAAAATACTGGAAGCATCAAATTCGTAACCGCAAGCGCTTTTGTATTTCACATAAGAATGCTCTGGAAGGTCCATGCGTAAATAGGTAGGAGGTTTCGGAATAGTCAGTTCCGAGCTGCAAGAAAAAAGAAAGAGCGCTAAAAATATGCTATAATTTTTCACATTTCTGGAGTTAAATTAGGAAGAACGATTTTCACCATTTTTATTCTTCTTTTATCTGATGATTCAACAATTAATTTAAATGTTTCGAAAACGATAAATTCATTATTTTTTAATATTCTACCTGCTTGTTCCACAATAAATCCTCCTAATGTGTCAGAATCTTTCTTTTGTAGATCAAATTCTTTACCGTCAATGCCCAAAACTTTGTAGAAATCAACCAAAGCAGTTCGGCCTTCAAACAAGTAGGTTTGGTCATCTATTTTTGTGTAAACAATTTCCTCATCGTCGAATTCATCTGCAATATCCCCAACAATTTCTTCTAAAATATCTTCCAAGGTTATTAAACCACTTGCGCCACCATATTCATCTACGACAATAGCCATGTGCATTTTTTTCGTCAGAAATTCTTTTAAAAGGTCATCGATTTTTTTATTTTCAGGAATAAAAAGTGGCTTACGGATTAAATTATTCCAATTAAAATCAATTGATTCGTTTAAATGTGGTAAAAGATCTTTGATGTAGAGTATTCCGATAACATTATCGAAAGATTCCTTGTAAATGGGAATCCGTGAATAGCCAGAATCTAGAATTACTTGTAAAACTGCTTCTGCAGTTGCTTCTTCTTCAATTCCGGTAACATCCATGCGGGATTTCATAATCTGGCAGGCTTCTGTATTTCCGAATTTTACAATTCCTTCCAAAATTTTCTGTTCTTCGTCGGAGGTGTTGTCTTCTTTTGTCAGGGCAAGCGCTTGCTCCAATTCATCTGTTGTAATCTTAATTCCTTTTCGCCTTGTTTTGTTATTGATAATTCGGCTGCCTAAAAGTAATAATTCCTTCAGCCATGAAAGCGGTGGAACGGCTTTCAGCGTCATAATTGGTAAAGCCATCGCT
>CAIYXD010000360.1 GCA_903930085.1 uncultured Flavobacteriia bacterium | reverse complement strand
GTTGTTCCCGCATAGCGATAAGGCGTTCCAAGAAATTTTTTGGCAAAAGAGATTAACTCGTCTACTTGCTGACTATTCTTTTTAACCAATGTATCGGCAGCACGCAACGTATCGGAAAAAGATGGAGAAACAAGATCTTGTTTTTCAACCGTTTGACCAAATGAACTTAATGAGATAAAACACCCAAAAAGGAACAAATATTTTACTATGAATTGTTTACCTTGCATTGCGTTTGCAAAAATATAACTATTTTCGGGATTCAATGAATTTTACATGTTGGAAAAAGTAGCACTAAATAATCTTACAAAGTTATATTACACGATTGGTGAAGTCGCAGATATGTTTAGCGTAAACACCTCTTTAATAAGGTTTTGGGAAAAAGAATTCAACATCATACAGCCAAAAAAAAGCAAGAAGGGAAACCGCATGTTTACCAAAAAAGACATTGAAAATTTTAACAAGATTTATAATTTAGTTAAAATAGACGGCCATACATTGGAAGGTGCAAAGCGCGCTTTAAAGGATAAAACACCAAAATCCGCTGAAGAAAAAACAACAAATGATTTCAATAATAAGGAAGTGATCTCTACTTTGGAAAAAATAAAAGCGCGTTTACTAAAATTACGTTAACGTGAATTAATACAATTTTCCGCCTGAAATTTTCTCTTTAATAGCCTCTGCGCATTTCATCCCATCAATTGCCGCAGAAATAATTCCACCGGCATATCCAGCTCCTTCCGCACACGGATACAACCCTTTTGTTTGAATATGTTCGTACGTTTCCGGATTTCTCGGGATTGAAACTGGGGAAGATGTGCGCGATTCCGGCGCATGCACTACCGCATCGTTGGATAAAAAACCGTTCATTTTTTTTCCGAAATCGCTAAATGCTTGTCGCAATCGATTCACCACAAAAGGAGGGAAAATTGCATCCATTTCAACACTTACAATTCCGGGTTGGTAGGAAGAACGTGGAAAATCAACCGATTTTTTCTTTTGAACAAAATCCAAAAGACGCTGAGCAGGTACTTTTTGTGTTTTTCCTGCTGCTTCCCAAGCTTTGTGTTCAATGTATTTTTGAAAATCCAAGCACACAAAAGGATCGTTCTCTTTTCCTGGAAAATCTTCCGGAGAAATACTCACTACAATTCCTGAATTGGAATATGGATTATTCCGTTTTGACGGAGACCAGCCATTTGTAACAACTTCTTCCTGATTGGTTGCACACGGCGCAATTATTCCACCTGGACACATGCAGAACGAATAAACTCCGCGTCCATCCACTTGCGTCACCAAAGAATAAGAAGCGGGCGGAATATAGTCGTCATTCAATCTTCCGTGGTATTGAATTCTATCGATTAAATCTTGCGTATGTTCCACACGAACGCCGAGTGCGAAAGATTTTGCGCGAATTTGAATGCCTTTACGGTGCAATAATTCAAAAATATCTCGCGCAGAATGACCAGTTGCCAAAATAACATACTCGAAAGCAAACCATTCGGAACCGTTTAATTGTATTTCCTTTACTTGGTCATTTTCAACGTTTAAATCCGTCAATTTCGAACCAAAATGAACTTCTCCGCCTTGCTCAATAATTTTTTCGCGCATTGCGACAATAATTTGTGGTAATTTATTTGTTCCAATGTGCGGATGCGCGTCGACAAGAATATCTTTTTCAGCGCCAAACTCAACGAACCATTGCAGTGCTTTTTCGACATCTCCACGCTTTTTCGATCTCGTATACAGTTTTCCATCGGAATACGTTCCTGCACCACCCTCGCCAAAGCAATAATTCGATTCTGCATTTACGATTCCTTCCTTGTTCAAAATCGCCAAATCTCTTCTTCGCTCGCGGACATCTTTTCCTCTTTCAAAAAGGATGGGTTTCAGTCCAATTTCCAAACAACGCAGCGCAGCAAACAATCCAGCAGGACCGGCGCCAATAATTGCTACGGGCGGACAATCCTTTACATTTTTTGGTTGAAATGAAATTCCGGTTTCCGGCGTTTCTTCTTGAGAATAAACCGTAAACGAGCAATTTAACTTAATGATTTTTTTTCGAGCATCGATGCTTCTCTTCTTCCATTCAAACGTAAAATCATCGTTGGAAATATGCAGTTCGGTTTTGATGCGTTCTTTTAAAAACGCGTCGTCCGTTGCCTCTTCTGGTAAAATTTGAAACTGAACTTCCTGACTCATTTATCCTTCGAAAATAAATGACAACATCCAAACCTTGTTGTACAAAGAATTGATTGGTTTTGATACAGGAGTAAGGTCTTGAATAAATGTATTATTGAAACCATGTGATAATTTCAACTCGATTCCAAATTTGAAATAGGGTGCAAAAAATTCAACACCTCCGCCTACTTGTCCTTGCAAGTCGATTTTTTTTATTTTAACGAATGGATTGACATAATTTTGAGATGCTTTTTCCTGCGATTGAAGGTCAACCGAATATTGTCCGCCAACGAGCAAGTATGCCGCGAAATTATTGTAGCGCAAAGTCCGAAATTGGAACATCAATGGAAAATCTAAGTTCGTGGAATTTATGCGTTGTTCCTTAAGGATATCTTTATTTTTTGTAGGATCTGGATTTTCAAACGTGTACTTCAAAACCCTTTCCTGAAAGGATAAAGATGGAACAAACCGCAAACGAACAACTGGCGTTCCCAGTTTCAGCGTAGATACAATTCCAACTTGTCCGCCAGGCTGCGCATCGGTAACCAACGATTTTAATCCATATTGCTGGTAAGCATCCAATACTTGGTAAGCCGTAAAATCGGAAGAATTTATCCCAAGCATAAATCCAAAATGCACCAAACGTTCATCAAAGCGACGGTAATTCTGCGGTTTTTGCTTTTGGGAATAGACCAAAAAACTACTCAAACAGAAAAATAATAAACAGCACCTCTTCATCTCCACGAAAACGGAATGACAAGATAGATATTGTATTATTTTCCTTTTCATAAATTATTTACGTCCGATGTAAATGGTTGCAATGCCACCAGAAACCAATTTAGATTCCACCTTTGTGTAGCCTACTTTTTTCAATATTGATTTAAACTCTTCGCCTTCTGGAAAAGCTTGAACGGATTCCGGCAAATAAGCATAGGCTTTTTCGTCCTTTGAAATATTCTTACCGAAAAACGGAATAAAGTATTTTGAATAAAAACCAAATACTTGTTTGATTGGAAAATTTTTAGGTTTAGAAAATTCGAGAATTATTGCTTTACCATCTGGTCTAATTACCCGCAACATTTCGGACAAGCCTTTTTCGAGATCCTCAAAGTTTCGAACACCAAAACCAACGGTCACCGCGTCAAAATAATTATCTTCAAATGGCAGATTTTCGGAATCACCCAATTGCATTGAAACAATATGGTCTACTTTTTTCTTCCGCATTTTCACTTTTCCAACATCCAGCATTCCTTCCGAAATATCCATTCCGATAACTTCTTCCGGCATAACTTTCAACGTTGCAAGTGCAAAATCGCCTGTTCCCGTTGCGATATCCAAAATCCGTTTTGGGTGAATTTCTCGTAATTCTTTTACCGCTTTGCGTCGCCAAATCTTGTCAATTCCCAACGATAAAAAGTGATTCAAAAAGTCATATCTTTTGGAGATATTGTTAAACATTTCCGCCACCTCTTCCTTCTTCGTTCTATCCGCATTTCCGTATGGCTTAACAACTTTTCTTTCCGACATTTTTTATTTTTTAAACTTTATTTATTGCTGTAAAATTGAAGCACTAACTCAGCTTTCGTTTTTACTAGTTTTAACCAATTATTAATTTTTGCGTTTCCAGTAATAATTGTTCTTTTTCAATCGAAACAACGCCACTTTTCTCACACACCAAACCTCCAGCGATATTCGCAATTTGAGCAATCAACTCAATCGAAAATCCTGCAACCAAACACAGCGTAGCAACCGAAATAACAGTGTCTCCGGCACCACTAACATCTGAAATATTACGCAGATGCGCTTGGAAATAGGATTGTTGTGCTTCTTTTTTAATAAAAACGCCATATTCTGAAAGCGTAACAAACGAAATAGAATTATTTAATTCTTTTTCCAGTAAAGCAATGGCATCCTCAAATTTTGATTTCTCTTGTGAAAAAGAAAAATCCAAACCAAGTCCTTCCTTTAGCTCCTTTAAATTTGGTTTGAACAATGTAACATTCTTATACGCTAAAAAGTTCTCTTTTTTCGGGTCAACAGCGGTAATAACTTTATTTGCGTTGGCGTATGCTATTATCTGTGAAATACAATTTTCCGTTAAAACACCTTTGTTATAATCTTCGAAAATTATTCCATCCACGCCAATATCAATCAACGATTTAATCTTCTGGATTAATGCATGTTCTTCTTCCTGCGAGATCGCATGCGTTTGCTCGGAATCGATGCGAAGTAACTGCTGGTTATTTCCAATAATTCGCGTTTTTACCGTTGTGATTCGATTGGAACTACAGACCAAACCTTCTGCAG
>CAIYXD010000359.1 GCA_903930085.1 uncultured Flavobacteriia bacterium | reverse complement strand
TGCGCAATAAAATTGTTTCTTAAACTTGTTTTCCGTTATGGTGAAAATTGCTTTTTTATGCTGTGTGAAAAATTTTATTTCTTGTTTTAATTCAAGACTAAAAAGATGCAAGTCACCTGCTGAGAGTCCAACGGCTAGAAATTTATTTTCATTCAACAACGCGATGGCGTATACTGGAAATTCAAATCGAACTGAGAATTTATCTTGAATACCGCTAGTTAAATTCCAACGGGTAACAAAACGATCCGCACTTCCGGAGTAAAGAAATTCGCCATCGTAAGCCAAAGAATAGATTCCGGCAGCATGTCCAGTAAATTCCTTTCGCTTTTCGAAGATCATTCCGCTTCTTCCTCTTCTTCTTCTACCTCGTCGTTTACTTGTTTCAATCGAATCGCATAATCTTCCGGTAAAAATTCAAAGAAAGTATCGCCGCGTAATCCTAATCGCAAACATTCCAATGGAATCATTTCATTAGGACCTATATTTCCAAGATTTACTTCTGCACCGAATAATTTGATAAACCAAACTTGTTGGTTTTTTTGCGGTGCTTCCCAAAGAATGCTTTCTGGTGCAACTTTCGCAATTATTCGATTGATTAGCATAGTATGCGCTGTTCCGTTTGGTCTAAAAACACCAACATTTCCAGCTTCACGGCCTTCCGCAATAACTTTCCAGCTACCTGCTTCCAACTCTGTGCTCATCATTTTTATCCATTTTGCAGGAGAAATCAAAATCCCAGCGTCTTTGGAACCAACTTCGGAGAGAACCGTGAAATTTTTTCCCATTCGGCGAATTAAATCGCATTTCTCATCGTGGTCAATAATAATGGAACCATCCGAAATTTCTGCCAAGTCCAATTTGTATTTGTCTAAAAGACGCAAATAATCTTCAAATTTTCCCCTTGCATAAAAAGCTTCGAACAATGTGCCACCTAAATAAGGACGGATTCCTGCTTCTTTGTACAAGTCGATTTTCTTTTGAAAATCATTGGTAACGTAGGCTGTTCCAAAACCAAATTTCACTAAATCCGTCAAATGAGCCGAAGCTTGGATAAAATCTGCGGTTTCATTTAAACTTAAACCTTTATCCATCATCATGGTAATACCTTTCTGACGTGGTTTTGCGCTTCTTTCTGGAATAAATGGTAATTCGAAATTCATAGTTATAACGTTAATCTTCGGTCAAATGTACAAATTCCTGCACACTTAATAGGTCTGGATTGATTTCAAATATTTCTTTTGCCTTTTCTTTGTTCTCTGCAACACACGCTGTAAACTTGGAAATCGCTTCTTCTTTTCGTCCCAATAGCCACAATGCATTCACCTCTAAAACAGGTCCGATTTTGTTTCCACCAATCTTCTCGTTGAATTCACAGATATATTGGTACGCCTGAATGATGGACTTTTCTGAAAAATATTCCAGGTAATTTGTCAAACATACTTCATCTGTTGGATCTAGAGCCAAGGAAAGTTGGTAATATTCTTCTGCTTGCACCAGATCGCCAATTTTCTCGTATGCGCCAGCCAAAACGTGGTATATTCCAGCATTTTCAGGATCTAACTTTGCTGCTTTGTTCAATAAAACAAGTGCTTCTTCCGTATTTCCTTCTAAGTCACAGATTATCCCCATTCCGAGCCAAGCGTCTGGTAATAAAGGCGCTAATTCAAGGCTTCTGCTGTAGTATTCGCGTGCTTTTTTTAAATCGTTCAGCTGCTCGTAAGCTTCCCCAATGTAACACAAAGCCATCGGATCTTCTCCGTCTAGCTCCATACATTTCTGAAAACTTTCAATTGCTTCGTTGTGTTTTTCCATCGAAATGAAAGCGCTTCCCATGTTGAAATAAACGGGACCAAAATCCTCATTAATCAACATACAATACTCGTAAGCCCAAATCGCTTTTTCGTGCTGTTCCAATTTCGAATAGGCATTTCCTAAATTATACCAAGCGGTAAAGGAATATGGATTTTCATCAATGAAATCGGAGTAACATTTTATGGCATTTTCATATTCTCCCAATTGATCGTAGCAGAAGGCAATTTCGTAAATCGCACCTTCATTGTGCACGTTGTATTTTATCGCGTCTCTTAGGACGAGGACGGCATTTTTGTAATCGTTGGCATTTTCATATTCCATGGCAAGATCCAAGTAAATTTCATCTCTATCTTCCGGTTCGGATAGAGCCAAGGCATCTTTGAAATATTTTATAGCATTCTTACTGTCGCGCAGTTGGCTAAAAATGGAAGCTTTCGTAAGTAAAAATTCGCATCCTGGCGTTTCCCATTTTTCGATTTGAGAAAGTAAATGCAGGGCTTCCTTTAATTGTCCAGTTGCAGAAATAGCCTGTGCTTTTCGCAAATGAAACAAGGAATTGTATGGAAAAAGTGAGATGGCATGGTCTGCACAAACTTTTGCTTTGGTGTATTGGTTATTGATTA
>CAIYXD010000358.1 GCA_903930085.1 uncultured Flavobacteriia bacterium | reverse complement strand
TAGCATCCAGTCAGTATTATTGAAAAATGAAATCGATACAATCGCGGCTTTTGGTGTTGCAACGAACACGGTGGAATTACGTATCAAAAACCATTATTACGCCGATACCATTGACATGGCTTTGGGAAAAAAGATGGATGCATATAAAAAAATGCGCAGAACGATTGGACCCTTGGGGAAATCATTTAACACGATAAAAACCGGCGTGATTGCTGAAAAAGAGACCTTGAAGAAATTACAATCCGACATAGAAAACGGATATGGCGAACGTCAAAAATTTCCTGAATATATTGAATTTGAAAAGGGAAAGGTTGAACAGTTGCGCATATTATTGAAAGAATATGTCGATCAGAAAATCAAAACAATGGCCGTTTTTCATGAACTCCACGATGAGTTAGATGCTTTTTCCCGAAGTCTGGTAGAAAAGGATAATAACAATCGAAAACGTAAATTATGAAGTATTTCTTTGTTGCCTACATCCTCTTTTCTTCCCTTTTCGCTTATTCTCAGGGAGAAACCGATCAGCAACTTGCTTTGCACTATTTTTCTTCTGGAGATTTTGAAAAAGCCAAGACGTATTACGCAAGGATTTACGATAACGATCCTTCTAAATTTAACTTCAACCGTTACTACGAATGTTTGACCCAAACAAACGAGTTGAAAGAGGCTGAAAAAGTACTTAAGAAGCAAATTACAGCAAATCGATCCGATCTGGAATACAAAGTTCTACTCGGGCAATTCTACGAACAAAACAAGGAGCCTGCAAAAGCTCAGAAATTATACGATGATTTGATTAATGATTTGGAATCGGAACCAAATTCGGTAATAAATTTGTTCAATGCATTTAAATCAAAAAACAAAAATGATCTAGCATTTCAAACGATTGAGAAAGGGCGAAAACTTCTAAAATCATCCTATCCATTGAATTTCCAGTTTGCGGAATTATATGGCGCAACTGGTCAGAGCGAAAAAATGATGAACGAATACCTGGATCTGCTCGATTTCAATACTGGATATGCTACAACAATTCAAACGGTATTAACCCGACAAATTGATTTTTCAGAGGAAGATTCCAAAGAATATAGCATTCTTAGAAACGCTTTGTTGGAGCGCATTCAAAAGAAACCAAACGAACCTGTTTATGCGGAGATGTTGATTTGGTTATTGATTCAAAGTCGCAATTTTAATAGCGCCTTGGTGCAAGCACAGGCTTTGGACAAACGACTTGGCGAACAAGGGAGAAGAGTTTTGGAACTTGGTCAAATGTGCGTTGAAAATAAAGAGTTTGAAACGGCGCGCAAATCGTTCAAATACGTAACCCTTTTGGGTGAGGATAAAATGTATTATTTTCAGGCTGAGAACGCTTTGTTGAATACCCGGTTTTTAGAAGTTACCACCAATAGAAATTATTCCGATGCGGAAATTGAAACAACCATCGCGGAGTACCAGGTAATACTCAGCCGTGTTGGGAAAAAACGAACAAGTATTCCTTTGATAATGGAAATGAGCCATATTCAGGCATTCTATTCTGACAAATCAAATGAGGCGATTTCTAATTTAAAGGAAGCTTTGAACACGCCAGGAATAACGGATATGCAGAAGGCCGAGATAAAAATGTTATTGGCGGATATTCATGTTTTGCATGGTGATATTTGGGAGGCGGCATTGTATTACATGCAAGTTGAAAATGATTTTAAGTTCGAACCAATTGGACACGAGGCAAAATTTAAAAATGCACGTATATTTTATTACGATGGAGAATTTGATTTTGCACAAGCACAATTGGGCGTTTTAAAGGAATCAACATCCAAATTAATTGCAAACGATGCTTTAAAATTATCACTGCTCATTACCGATAATTTTGGTTTGGACAGTAATTTCAGAGCCATGAGTTGGTATGCAAATGGAGATCTTCTGATTGAACAGCATAAGTATACAGAGGCATTTCAGTTGTTTGATAGTATTATTTTAACTTTTCCATACCACAGTTTAGGCGATGAGATTTTAATTGTTAAAGCGAAAGCAATGCAGCAACAGGGGAAATGGGAAGATGCAATTCGTTTTCTAGAAGAACTATTGAAATATTACAAAGAGGACATCTTGGCGGATGATGCAATTTTTCAGTTAGCTGAAATCTATGAGAATCAAATGAATAATAAGGAAAAGGCTTCTGAATTCTATAAAATTATTTTGTTTGATTACAAAGGAAGTCTGTATTCCGAAGAGGCTAGGAAGCGTTTTCGATCCTTGCGCGGCGAACCTTCGTCGGAGGAATCAGATGATTTGTGAAGCAGAAAGAACAAAATAAGCTCAAACTGCGTTTAATAAAGAAAGTAAGCTATGAAATTGTTTGTCGTACCGTTTTTATTTTTCGCATTACACAGTTGCGGTCAATCTAGCGATAGAAAAGTTGATTCTTCAAAAGTTCTGCATACAGATTCTCTTCAAACTGCCTATTTTGCAGCAGGCTGTTTTTGGTGCGTAGAAGCAATTTTTGAATCTATAGATGGAGTAGAGGAGGTTTATTCTGGTTATTCTGGTGGAAAAGAAAAAAATCCCACCTACGAAACTGTAACACGGGGAAATTCCTTGCATGCAGAAACGGTTCAAATTTTTTATGATTCGACGAAAGTAACGTATGAAGAATTGTTGAACGCTTTTTTTGGATCACACGATCCTTCCACTCTAAATCGTCAGGGACCTGATTATGGACCCCAATATCGATCGATCATTTTTTATCAAAACGAGTTAGAAAAAAATGCTGCAAAAAGGAACGTGGAGAAGCTATTGAGTGAAAAGATTTTTGATGAAATAATGACTCAAATAATTCCATTGGATGTGTTTTATAAGGCTGAAATCTACCACCAGGACTACGAAAAAAGAAATCCAAACAATTCCTATATCCAACTCGTTTCAAAGCCACGTTTGGATTCTTTTAAGGCAAAATATGAAGGATTATTGAAGAAAGAACAGCACTAATTTTTTCAGAAAGCTTCTTTTTTATACCCTTAAGTCGTAAAATAAAAATCATACCTTTTTATTTATCGATGGCAACTATTGTTTAAAATTTACGTCAAAATAAATTGTATGGAAATAGAATTTTAGTTGGTAACAAATTTTGTTTAATTTAGTTTGTTCTCAAGTTTAGTTTTGTTTCTAAATCATTTAAAACAGTAGTATGCGTAAGTTCATTTTTTTGCTTTTCACATGTATTTCAATCTCAGCTTTTTCGCAAGAAAAATCTACATCAAAGAAGGAGATGGAGACAAAGTTAGTTGCATGTGAAAATTCTATATCCTCGGTTGATGAAAAAATTGCAATCGTAAAAAACAGGGTTGCTTTGCAGCCAGAAACATCTTCCAATAGGGCTGAAAATGAAATGTATATAAATCAGCGAATCGAGCAATTAGAGCAAGAAAAAGCCCAATTAATTGACGTTAGAAACTCCCTTTTACACTATTTAAATCTGAGTGATTCGAAATATGAAGCGCGTATTATTACCATTTCGAAAGAGGAATTTGCGAAATATCCAAAAGAGAAACAAGCGCAAATCCTGGCTTTTCCAACGCGTTATAGTGTCCTAAAAAATTAAGCTGCTACTATGAAATACATATTGATTTTTTCTACGCTATTCATTTCTGTTTTTAACTTCAAGGCGCAGTGTCCGCAAGATAATACATTCATTTTAAACGTAACGCCACCATGTCCTGGAACCTCCACAGTAAGTTGCATGAATGGTGGACAATTTGTTACCGTTAATGTAACTGCAGGGAATAATTATTCTTTTTCAACATGTGGAAATATAGCTTTTGATACTGAAATTACAGTGTACAATGGCGCAACATTAATTGGGTATAACGACGATGACTGCGGCTCTCAATCCACTGTAAATTGGACGGCAACGTATACTGGAACAGTGGATGTGTTAGTTGATGAGTTTCAATGCGCAAATACTGGTTTATGCACCGATTTAGTTGTTACGTGTTCCTTGCCAGTACAAACTGGAAATGGCTGTAATACAAATACAACAATTTGTACGCAAGGCGTTGCAGGGCCTTTCGGTTTTTCAACTCCAGGAAACGCTGTTAGTAGTTGCCTCGACTGGATTGGCTTATCCTATGCGTATATTATTCTATACATTACGCAAAGTGGTCCACTTGAAATGCTGATTACAGGAGATGTTGCAGCCGGATTCCTGGATGTTTCTATTTTTAATATTCCAGCTGGTGCGGATCCTTGCACTGCAATCCAAGACGTAACAAATGAAATATCGTGTAATTATGCAGATTTCGACGATGGATGTAACGAAATTGGAACTTATTT
>CAIYXD010000357.1 GCA_903930085.1 uncultured Flavobacteriia bacterium | reverse complement strand
TGTAGCAAAACATCTGTCGAAAACGTTTCCTCCAATTCACCATATTCCAATACACTGCAGGTTTTACACTGTTGAAATAAATGGTTCAATCCTTCCGCTAAAATAAGTTTCATATCCGCTTTAGATTTTTTTGAAGCATCTGCTAAAAATCCTGCCTGACTCGATTTTGCTGGAACTTGAATATCCTCCGAACCATTAATAACAAGTAGCGGAACGTTCCCATTTCTTAGATAATCCTTCGTTTCAAAAGCGATAAATTGTCTTCCCCATTCGTTGTTCAAAAACTGGTTTAACGCCATGTTGAAATTCATTTCAGTAATTTGATCTTTGTAATCTTGTGGCGCTATTTTGTACATTTCACGGAGGTAAACATTCATAGGATCAATTGATTTTTCAATCGAATAATCCATCAAAATAGCACAGATTCCTGCATAAAGAGATGAATTCCACTTGGCGTATTCCTCCGACTTCCCCATTTTCAGCGGTATTAGATATTGTTGCTCAATTAATACTTCCGCACCAGAAGTTCCAACACTTGCCAATTCAATGACAAAATCTACTTGTTTGTTCTTTTTTGCGGCAATTAGCGCGTGCATTCCACCCTCTGAATGACCGATAATTCCAATTTTATTAGCTGAAAAACGTGGGACTTTTGATAAAAAATTCACGCATGCTTTTACATCAGAACTAAAATCTTCCAATGTCGCATTCTGGAAAACTCCGGTGCTTTTGCCATAACCGCGGTCGTCAAACCGCAAACATCCAATTCCGTTCTTTGCTAAAATAATCTGCAATCACCAAAAAGGATTTATGTCCGAGAATTTCACAGTTTCTATCTTGCGCACCTGAACCAGAAGCCAAAACAACAATTGGATAATTTGAAACACTTGAGCTCGGTAAGGTGAGCGTTCCAGATAGCGTAATCGCACCATTTTTTATACTCACTTCCTGACTCGAATAGGAGAACGGTTCTTTAGGCTCTTGTGGACGCTTCAACTCGATCTGCGCTTGTTCTTGTCGGTAAAAATTTGCCGCCCATTTTATGTCCATCTGCGAGAGAACCCCAACCAATGAATCGCCATTTGAAAAGTATTTTCCCTTGAAGGAAAGCCCAATTTCCGTCCAACTAAAAGAAAGGGAAGAATCTGTTATTTCTACCTTATCCATTCGGACATCTTCAAACTTATCTTTTTCTGAGAGAGAAATTTCTGTTTGATTCGGGTAATTTCGAATTACCATTTCTATTTTATTTGTCATTCCCATTACGGAAAAACTCGTGTGCCAAACCCCGTCAATTTGGGAGAATCCGAACAAACTAAAAAATAGGGTACAGATGCTACAAACTATTTTCATACTTAATTATCTTTTGAATTAAACTGCAATTCTGTTCGTTGTTGAAATTCGAATGTATAAATTGAGCACGTTGTGCAAATTCCTCTCTCGTCAACACGTTATTTTGTAAACCAATATAATCTATTTTAAACTCCTTTGCGTCTTTTGCAATTGTACAAAATTTCTCGAGCGTAGAACCTAAAACCATTTTATCATTCACTAGAATTTGTCCTGAACTCATAACGCAAGCTAATAATTTCAACTTTACGCCAGCGGCAATACTCGTATGTAAAACATGTATTTGTGCCTCCTGAACAAGCTTGTGTAATTCCTTCTCTGTTGGATTTGCAAACAACTCAATTTTTTCGTTGCGACACATTTCCTGCAATTTTTTAGTTGGATTTTTTCCTGCTATGACCAATGGAAAAGTTGGATCGATTACACTTTTCAAAGCGTGGATAATCCAAATTGCAGCAGACTCATTTTCCATTACGGATAAGTTTCCATGAAATAAAGAATACCGTTTTACCGGTAAGAATTCACCTATAATATCCGGAATGGAAGCAGGTAAAATATGTACGTTGGAATGGAACTTTTTGAGGTATTCAGCATCTTCCGATTGAATAGCGAGAACATATTTACATTTCGCTAAAATGGTTTGATACCGTTTAAGTTTTTTAGCCTCTTGGTAAAAGTAGAATCGTTTTAAAAATGAAGAATTTTTTTTAAGTCCGTTATAATATTCATGCTCCACATTGTGGGTACGAACAAAGGTAAGCCGTTGTTGAATTTCTTCGTTTTCCAAATACCACGTTGTATGCAATCCTTCAAAAATTATTGGAGAATTATCCTGCAATAAATTCGCAAGTAAAGCCTTGTTGCGGCGAGAAGAAACGATAAATGGCCGGCTTCCAAACAACTGAAAAGCATTTCTTTTCCGCGGATAATAAATGACTTTTGCGAATTTATCTAGTTCTACTTGTTTTCCCCGTCCATATTCAAAGACGTGCAACGTCAGGTCAAAACCCAATTTATGCAACGCTTTTATACGGTAAAATATATCTATTGCACCGCCATAATCTGCCGGAAAAGGAACGTCCAAAGAAACGATATGTAATTTTTGTTTAGTCAACTTTTGGGTATATTTCTTCCAGTAT
>CAIYXD010000356.1 GCA_903930085.1 uncultured Flavobacteriia bacterium | reverse complement strand
GTCCTTGGTGCTGATGCCTAAGCACCGGTAGGACAGGCTGTGCAGCGTGCGAAAGAACGGGAAGTCGGTCTCGTGGTTGAGGTTCGGGAACTTCTGGATGGCCCTGTCGCGTAATTCAGAAGTGAAAACAAACCTTCCTTTAGTGATATCTTCTCCATTTTGGATAAAAACAAACGTTGAAGTTTCATTTGCATCCAATCTTTTTTGATACGTAAATTCTGCATTTCCAATTCGAATAGCGAACGAATTAATAGTGCCAGAAATCCCTTTGCCGCTTAGTTCCGTGAATGCATCAATGGGAAAGCTCGCAACAGTTTTCTTGGAACGTAAATACTGCACAATAGCACGTGAAAGTGGATGCGTGGAGGAATTTGCTAAGCAATATAACGCTTCAAATTGCGCCTGAGTTAAATTATCACCAAAATATTCGACATGCTGCGTGGCGCCAGTTGTAAGTGTCCCAGTTTTATCGAAAACAATATCTGTAACACTATTTAGTTGTTCGATTATTGCAGTGTTTTTTAAGTATAGTCCTTTTCTGCCAAGTAATCGCATCACATTTCCAAAAGTAAAAGGCGCAGATAAAGCAAGCGCGCAAGGACAAGCAACAATTAATATCGCTACGATAATTTGGGTTACGCGAGATACATCTATAAATGCCCAGGCAATTGCGGAAATGGTAGCAATTATTAAAATAATGGTAAGGAAGTAAATGGAAAGTTTATTTTGGTAAAGGAAACCGGACACTTTCTTTTTTGTCGTTTTTAAATCGTTCCATATTTGTGTTAAATGGCTGCGATTACTTTCCTTTTCAACTTTTAATTCAATGCGTTGTCCCAATAGTTTACCACCTGCATAAATAAAATCTCCTTTTTGTTTGTGAATAGGATTGGATTCTCCCGTAACGAAACTGTAGTCGATTTTTGCAGTAGCGGATATTAATGTGCTGTCGCAAGGGATAATCTCTTCGTTTCGAATGACTATTTTATCCTGTTCCTTTAATTCTTCAATTTCTATAATTTCCTCCTTTACAGCTGTTTCAAAGTGTACTAATCGGGTTACGGCGACAGGGAAATAGGAGGTGTAATCTCTTTCGAAGGAAAGCGTTTTATACGTTTTGTTTTGAAACCATTTTCCGATTAATAGAAAAAAGATAAATCCGGCAAAAGAGTCCATGTAGCCTGGTCCATCTCCAATTAGGATACTAAATGCACTTTGTAGATACAGCGCTATTATTCCGATTGTAATAGGAACATCTAAATTCAGACTTTTATAGCGTAAAGCTTTAAATGCGGAAATGAAATATTCACTTGCGGAGTAAAATAATACAGGAATTGAAATCGCAAAAGATAAATAGGAAGTAAAGTTTCGGATTGCTGGGTCGTCGGATTTCACCCCTAAATATTCAGGGAAACTCCACAACATTATACTTCCAAAAGCAAAACCAGCAATGCCAAGTTTGTATAAAAATTGGGTATCCATCTTCTTCTCTGTAGCCGAACGGTTGCCAAAATTTGGTGCATACCCAATTCTATCTAGTAAGAGTGCTAATTCTGCTAATGTTATTTTTTTTGGATCGAAAATAATTGCTGCTTCCCGTTTTGCAAAGTTAACTTGACAGGATATAATCGCCGGTTCAATTTTAGTTAAATTCTCTAACAGATAGATACAAGAGGAACAATGTATTTGCGGAAGAAAAAGGGTTACACGCGCTGATTTCTCATCTTGAAAATCAATAAATTTCTCTCGGATTGTTTCAACCTCAAGGAAAGCATATTTATGTTGGTTGCTGAGCGATGGTTTTGCCCCGGCATTGGATTCCATCGTATAAAAATCTCCAAGATTGGTGTCTTTCAGCAATTGGTATACCGCTTTACAGCCATTACAGCAAAATGACTTTTGATCGAAAACAATTCCTTTTCCAATCACTTCGTCGCCACAGTGATAACAGGTTTTTTCCATCATATTGTTTGTGAAAACATGCGTTCTAACTTTATGTTCGGCTGAATATCCTGGTCAAAGGCCATGCAGCAATTGCGCACAAATGGAATTCCAGAAGTTGTTATGGTAATAGTTTCGTTTTTTAAAATTAGTAGGCCGTCTTTTTCCATTTCTAAAAGCTGTTTTTTAATTAATTGATGGATAGATTTAAACGGAGAATCCATTTTAAAAGTTGTATGAAATTGACACATTAAATCGAGAATATACCCACGGATTTCGGTATCTAAATCACTCAAAACGTGACCGCGAAAAACGGGTATTTCACCTTTTTTTATGCGCAAGATATACCCTTCAACCGTTTTTTCATTTTGGGCAAAACCAAACCAGCTATCCGAAATGGCCGACATTCCCAATCCAATCATCAGGTTGGTTATTTGTGTTGTATACCCCATGAAGTTTCGGTGCAATGTTTTGTTTTGAAAGGCAATAGCTAAATCATCGTGTTTTAGAGCAAAATGATCCATGCCAATTTCAAGGTAGCCATTTTCTTCCAACATTTTTTTTGCTGTTTCGTATAGCTTTCTTTTTTCCTGACTTTTCGGTAAATCGGTTTCGTTATACCCACGTTGTCCATTTCCCTTGATCCATGGCACATGTGCATAGCTGTATAGTGCAATTCTATCTGGTTTTAAAAGTAATGTTTGGTTTACTGTATTTTCTATTGCAACGAGTGTTTGTTTTGGCAACCCAAAAACCAAATCGTGGCTAATGGATGTGTATCCAATTTCTCTTGCTAAGTCATGTACTTTTTTTACATTTTCAAAGGGTTGAATTCTATTTATCGCTTGTTGAACCGTTGGACTGTAATCTTGAATACCTAAACTTAATCGTCGAAAACCGAATGCAAATAATTTACGTAAATGTTCTTCCGTTGTATTGTTTGGATGTGCTTCGAAACTCAATTCTACCTGTTTAGGATCTATTTTTTTTGTTTTAAAAAGGTGTTCTACCAATTGCACAAGTGCGTCCGCTTCAAAAAATGTTGGCGTTCCACCTCCAAAGTGTAATTCCCGAATCACGGGAGAAAATGGAATTTTTTGTAAGTATAAATCCCATTCCTTAGAAACAGCATCTATGTAGGGTGTTTCAACCTGGTGATTTTTTGTAATGCGTTTATGGCATCCGCAAAAGGTGCATAAACTTTCGCAATAAGGAAGATGGATATAAATACTTACTGCGTTAGAATGGAAATGTGCTGCATTTTTGTTTATCGTATTCAGCCATTGTTCGTCGCTTAAGGAATCATTTTTCCAAAAAGGAACAGTTGGATAGGAGGTATATCGAGGTCCAGGAACGTTATATTTTTCGATTATTTGGCTGTCCATTTCAATGATTTTTAGCCACAAATGTAGGCGCGAAAAAAAAAGTAAAAAATGATATTAATCAGCTTTAAAAAGATTACTTAAAAAGTATAACTTTACGTAACAAAAAACAATTAAGACTATGTTGGATAAATCGCACAAACATGTTACTTGTTCAACCTGTGGCGCACGTAAAAATTCCCTTTTTGCAAACAATTGCGAAAACGAAACAACACTCGTTGAGGAACAAAAAACGTGTGCATTCTATAAAAAGAATCAACCACTTTTTATTGAAAGTAGTTTTCCACGTGGTGTGTTTTGTCTGAATCAAGGAAAAGTAAAAATCTTTGCACGAGGAGATGAGGGAAAAGAGCAAATTATACACATTGCGAAAGAAGGGGAAATAATTGGTTTTCGTGCGATGTTTAGTGGTGAACCATACAAGGTTTCTGCGTCCACTTTGGAGGAGTGTAATATTTGCTTTATCGGAAAGGAAGATTTCTTAAACATGATTGAAACAAATGCAACTTTACGAAACGGTATAATGAAGGAATTATCCAAAGAATTGGGGGATAGGGCAGTTTTTATAACAAACATGGCACAAAAGTCTGTGCGTGAAAGATTGGCTTTTGCACTTTTGATTTTGGGAGATATCTATGATAAGGAAGAAATCAATCTAACGCGGGAAGATTTAGCAAATTTTGTTGGAACAGCAACAGAAACCCTTATCCGATTATTAAAAGATTTCAAAGAGGAAGGCATCATTGAAATTCATACTCGAAAATTGGAAATCATCAATAAGGATAAACTAATGCATTTGGCGGGTAAATAGATCGAAAACTACCATTTTGCATCTGGATATTTGTTTGGGAGAAACTGCATTTCCGCCAATATATATCCCATAAATTCAGAGTGATTTCCATCCTTACCCCCAAAAACTTGGTGATTATTTTTCGGAAGTGTTAAATGCGCCATATAAACTATTTCTTTTACTTTTTGCAGCCAAAGTTGTTGTATCGCGGATAAATCAACTCCAATTTCTTGCTCTTTCATTGCTTTATCGGTTTCATTTTCATGAAAAAATTCTTGGGAGAATTTCCAAAGCGTATCTAAGGCATATTGCGTTTTTTGATTTGCAAGTGGTGTTCCATCTCCCAAACGAATCATCCATTCAGAGCTTCTGCGCAAGTGATAGGTGATTTCTTTTAGTGATTTGGTAGCGATTGCTGCTAAAAAAACATCCTTACTATTTGTTAATTCTGAGAAAAAATAAAAATGAAACGCATCCGTGAAAAATTGTCGAACGAGAATAAATGCAAAATCTGTATTTGGTTGTTCAACCAATGTGCAATTAAAATATTCATTCTCCGCTCTGCGAAATGCTAAATCGTCGCCAGTGCTGTCTTTCTTAAATTGTCTGGCTGTTTCTTCAAAAATAGATTCTGCAATCCCAATTAAATCCAAGGCTATATTTGTTGTGGCTAAATCTTCCTCCAAAAAAGGTCCTTTACTCGAGTATTCACTTAAACGATGACTCAGAATCAAAGCATTGTCTGCAATTTGCAGGTAGTATTTTTGTTTTTCTTTCATGATTTGTTTTATTATGCCATTTTATACTTCGGCCACTTGACAAGCTCGAGGACAGCGGGTGAATCCAACTCAGGGAAAACGTGCTTATTTGGACAGGGTCATTAAATCAGAAGAGCCGAAACCCTTATCTACCGAGGGTTGTAAATGAATTGGTTTATTCATTAATTCGTTTAAATATTGAAACATGTCAATCTAAAAAATACCCTCCCAAATGTTTTATTGCAGCTCATTCGCCTCTTCGCCGCACCCAGAAAGTCCAACTCAGCACAGCGCCTTTGCGTTTTTCTTTACTGAAATTTGGTCCTACATCTGTTTTACACCCTCAGGCAATGTATAAAAAGTTGGATGACGGTATATTTTCGTGTCAGCAGGCTCGAAAAAATATTCCGATTCATTTATCGAAACTGCAATTATTTCTTTACTCGGAACAACCCAAAGCCCAGTTCCTTCGCCTCTTCGCGTATACACATCTCTAGCGTTCTCAATTGCTAAATCTTTGTCAAAAGCATGAATACTTCCAACATGTTTAAACGCCTGACCAGCTTTGGACTGAATGAAAACTTCCCATAATTGTCCTTGGTTATCGTTATTTTCCATAAAATTCACGGATTAATAAATATTTAAAATTTGGTAATTGTTGGAAGAATAAGAGAATTTATCTCCTTTTGCTTTTCCTTTCATAAAACTATAAATCGGCGAATCAATTGAAATCCCAACAATTTTTTTGTTTTCGAAATCAAATGGAATCGATGCAAATCCAAGGAGAAAATAGAAATTTTCTGTGGTAATTACAGCACCCGATTCTGCAGTTTTTTTAGGTGAAAAATCAATTTTTCGCAGTACCTCCAAATCTGCTTGTGCTTTTTTTAATTTCTGTTCAAATACAATTTTCAGTTCTCCAGCTTCTGTTTGGTGAGAGAAATCTTCCGGATCGATTGTGTCCGTTTCGTCAATATCTGACATCGTATTGGAGGATTCAATTCTTTCTTGGATAGCGCGAATAAGAGATTCTTGTTTCGACATTAATACTTTTTGAAGTGCTATTTTATTCATTTTGTTTTTTTATTAACGTTTTAAACTTGCTGCGTATGCTGTTTCTCGCACCCATTTCCCATCGGTATGTGCTTTAATATGGTGCTCTAATCGTTGTTGGTTACAAGGACCATTGCCTCCAACAACGTCCCAAAATTCTTCCCAATTTATTTCTCCGTGCAAATACGTTCCATCCGGCTGTAATATTAAAGCGGGGTCGGGAATGGTAAGACCAATCAACTCCGCTTGAGGTATCGTTTTTTGAATAAACTTTTCGCGAAGCTGGTCGTTCGATTCTCGTTTTATTTTCCATTTCATGGCTAAACTTGAATGTGTTGAATCGGAATCGTGCGGACCAAACATCATCAATGCAGGCCACCACCAGCGATTTAGAGCATCTTGTGCCATTTTACGTTGGTCTTCTGTTCCTTCCATCATGCGCCACATAATTTCATAACCTTGTCTTTGGTGAAAAGATTCTTCTTTGCAGATGCGAACCATTGCTCTGGCGTAAGGACCATAAGAGGTGCGTTGCAATGAAACTTGATTTGTAATCGCGGCTCCATCAACCAACCAACCAATAGCGCCCATGTCAGCCCAGTTTAATGCCGGATAGTTGAAAACAGATGCGTATTTCGCTTTTCCAGCGTGTAAAAGCGAAATGAATTCTTCTCTACTTACACCCAATGTTTCTGCAGCGCTATACAAATACAACCCATGGCCTCCTTCGTCTTGAATTTTCGCGAGTAATATTTTTTTACTGCGTAGAGAAGGTGCTCTAGTTATCCAATTTCCTTCCGGCTGCATTCCAATAACTTCGGAATGGGCGTGTTGTGATATTTGACGAATTAAATTTTCTCGATAAGCATCTGGCATCCAATCGCGCGCCTCAATTTTTGCGTCCGCTGCAATTTTTAATTCAAATTCTTCCATTAATTGTTCGGTG
>CAIYXD010000355.1 GCA_903930085.1 uncultured Flavobacteriia bacterium | reverse complement strand
CTCGCAAGATGCTCAACCTTTGAAAATTGGTAACGTAATGGAGATTTTTGATGATATGGATGTTACAAGTGTAAAAATCCGTTTGGCAACTCAACCAGCTGGTGCTGTTGGTGCGGAATACTTCGCTGAAATATATAAATATGATGATGTAGCTGCTGATTTTGTTTACTTCGCTGAAACAGTTCTTTCAACAGTAGCAAATACAACTGCTACATGGTCAAATCTTATGATTAGTGGTGGTGCAATTACCTTAAATGCAGGAGATGTGATTCTTGTAGTTGCTGCTCACCTTGGTGGAACAGATGAGGTTCGTTTCGGTTTGGCTCAAAATACTACAGAAGGAACAGTTCTTGGTTATACAGCGGATGGAAATAGCTTCCAACTTACATCGCCTTCAGCGGTAATGATTCGTTTAAATGAAGATCCTTCTGCTTCTATTTCTGAAGTTGCAACAAACTACGGTGTTTCTGTTTATCCTAATCCAACATCTTCTAATGCAACAATTTCATTGGATTTGAACAAAGAAGCAGCTGTTGCAATTGCGGTAACTGAACTTTCTGGAAAAGTGGTTTATGCAACAGATTTAGGAACGGTTAATGGTACACAGAATGTTACTGTTCATACAGATGCTTTGTCTAGCGGTGTATACATGGTAAATATTACTGTTGACGGTGCAGTTTCTACACAAAAATTAGTTGTTAGAAAATAATTTCAACGTTTAAGATAATGAAAAGGGTCGGTTTTGCTGACCCTTTTTTTATGCTTACAACTTAACTTTCATTACTTTTGCTCCTAAATTGAAAAATTCAGATATGAAAGCATATGTATTTCCTGGTCAAGGTGCTCAATTCTCAGGAATGGGAAAGGACCTTTATGAAAAATCCCCGAAAGCGAAAGAATTATTTGAGAAAGCAAATGAAATTCTTGGATTCGATATTAGTAAAATTATGTTTGAAGGTACCGACGAAGAATTGAAGCAAACCAAAGTAACGCAGCCAGCAATATTTTTACATTCCACGATTTTAGCGGCGTGTTTGGGAGATGATTTTAAACCGGATATGGTCGCAGGTCATTCGTTGGGAGAATTTTCTGCTTTAGTAGCGAATAAAACCTTGCGTTTTGAAGATGGACTAAAATTAGTTTACCAACGTGCATTGGCGATGCAACGCGCTTGTGAACAAGAGCCGTCAAATATGGCTGCAATTCTTGGTTTAGATGATGCAGTTGTGGAAGAGGTTTGTGCTTCGATTAGTGGCGTTGTAGTTGCTGCCAATTATAATTGCCCAGGTCAACTTGTAATTTCTGGAACCGTTCCAGCCGTTGAAGAAGCGTGTTTAAAATTAACGGAAGCTGGCGCAAAACGTGCATTATTGTTGCCTGTTGGCGGCGCTTTTCATTCTCCTTTGATGGAACCTGCACGTGAAGAATTAGCAGCTGCAATTGAAGCAACACAATTTAATACGCCAATTTGCCCAATTTATCAAAATGTTACTGCTGCATCTGTTACGGATCCGGAAGAAATAAAAAGAAATTTGGTTGTCCAATTAACCGCTCCTGTTCGGTGGACCCAAACGATGCATTCTATGCTTGCGGATGGTGCAACGGAAGTAATTGAAGTTGGCCCTGGAAAAGTCCTGCAAGGTTTGTTTAAAAAAGTGGATCGCGCATTTCCATGCTCAAGCGCTGAAATTCAATAAGATATCTAATTAGTTAAGAAAGGTTCTCAAATGGAGAGCCTTTTTTTATGGAATTTTTTAAGTGTGCGCATCTAAAGAGTAACTTAAAAAATAAAAGATATGAAAAAGTTACTTTTTTTCGGATGGTTGACCATCACACAAGTTGT
>CAIYXD010000354.1 GCA_903930085.1 uncultured Flavobacteriia bacterium | reverse complement strand
CTTTTGTAAGCTTCGGTTAATCCGCAATTTTCAAATTCAGATGCATTTCTAGCATAACGTGCTGCCGTTTGGTGTGCATTTGGGACAAATTCCGCACAAATATTATTGATGGTATAAAAACCGGTTTCAAGGATGTTTTCCAGCGTGTGTCTTTCTACTGAGTCCGGTCGAAACACCAATCCTACCAATGGTGGATTTGCACCGATATGTACAAGAGACGAAAAGATTGCCAAATTGGTTTGATTCGATGGATTTTTCGTTCCAACCAAACACACACTTTTGAATCCACCGATAGAATTAATAAACGTTCCGCGGTAGCGTTGTTCCAGATCTGCAAGATCACTTTGCTGCCAATGTCTCTGTTTTATTTCTCCAACCATAGATTTCTATATTCGTTTTTCGGATCGTATTCGTGCGCTTGTTTTTCCATATTGAAAGCACGTTTTCCGCGCGGATCGTTTCCAACGCCAGCAAGATACGCCCAATTCCCCCAATTACTGCACACGTCGTAATCAATTAGTTGTTCCTCAAAATATGCGGCACCGTAGCGCCAATCCAACGCCAATTCATTGATGAAATAACTGGCAACAATTTGTCTTCCCCGGTTACTCATAAATCCGGTAAGTTTCAATTCCACTAAATTAGCATTTACAAAATCGTTGTCGGTTTCCCCGTTTTTCCATGCATTCAGTTTCTCCATATCCATTGGCGCAGCAGTATTTTTTTCGTCTTTGATTCCGTTGAACAAAAAATATTTATACTGGTGCTTTTTCACCATAAAACGAAAATAATCGCGCCACAACAATTCAAAAAGCACCCAATACGTTGAATCATTCGCACCATTTTCCTGTTCGTACTTTTTCAATTCCTTGTAAATTATGCGCGGAGAAATACAGCCCAATGCCAACCAAGGAGAAAATTTAGTGGAATAATCTGCACCGATTAAACCATTGCGTGTTTTTTTGTAGCTCGAAACTGCCTTTGAATCGTGAAAATAATGCTGAATTCGCTCTAAACCACTCGTTTCGCCTCCTTTGAAATCCAATACTGCTTTGGGATTTTTCGGCGTTTTCGAAAGATTAAAAATTGCGAGTTCGGGTAATTCCAATGCTGGAATATGAATGGAATTGATAGCGACAGGTTTTTCAAAAACGCTTCTAATACTTGCATCTTTCTCTGTACGGTTGCGGAAATTGGTAAAAACATCCGGAATATTTTTAATGGTAAAAGGCAAATCTTCCGCATGGTAAAGCGTACTGGTGCTGTAGGAGTCGAGCACACAGTTTATTTTCCACAATTCCTGTTCCACTTTTACCTGCTCTTCCTTCTCCTCGAAGCCAACTTCCGTTTTAGAAAAAACAGCATGAACGCCATATTTAGCCGCTAATTTGCATAATTCCTCTTCCGGTTTTCCGTGCAGTAAAATTAATCCAGATCCTAATTTTCGCAAGTTAGCATCCAGATCCTGCAAAGATTCCAATAAAAATTGCGTTTTAAAACTTCCCGTTTTCTTAAAACCAAATTCCGTTTCTTCAAACTGTGAAGGATTCAAACAGTATACCGGAATTATTTCATCGCTTTTTTCAATTGCACGCACCAACGTTTCATTATCCGAAATGCGCAAATCTGTTTTAAACCAAACTATTGAACGTTTCATTTACAGTGAATTTATATTTTCTAAGTAGTATTCAGCCTGTTCTAAAAGTGCTTCTTTCTTTTCCGTATCCATTTTCTTCCATAGATTATATACCATTCCAATGCGCGGATTATTGGCTAATTTATCGGTATGTCGGTGGTGAAAATGCCAATATAAACTATTGAATGGACAGGCTTTATCTCCCGTTTTTTTATCTTTATCGTAGTAACAATTTTGGCAATAATTACTCATTTTATGCAGGTATGCGGCAGAACTCACATACGGTTTTGTTCCAATTATTCCACCGTCTGCAAACTGGCTCATTCCGCGCGTATTCGTTATTTCCACCCAATCTAGAGCATCGATATAAATCCCTAAATACCACGTATCCAGCACATCCGGATGAACGCCAGCCAAAAGCGCAAAATTTCCTGTCACCATCAAACGTTGAATATGGTGCGCATACGCCTTTTCTAGCGATTGGTCGATAGTATGTTTCAAACAATTCATTTTTGTTTTTCCCGTCCAATACCAATCTGGCAAAGCGTTCGTATGGTTTAAAAAGTTAAGCGAACCAAATTCAGGCATTTTAGCCCAATAAATTCCGCGCATAAATTCCCGCCATCCTAAAATCTGACGGACAAATCCTTCTACTTGGTTATAGCTTATTTCCGTTGATCGATTCTGCCATTCTTCAATTGCTCGGCTTATTACCTCTCGCGGCGAAAGTAATTTACAATTCATCGAAAAGGAAAGTCGCGAATGATAAACCGACCATGATTCTGTTGTCATGGCATCTTCAAACGTTCCAAATAGCGGTAAATAATCGCTTACAAATGCTTCTAATAATCTCAGCGATTGTTCGCGTGTAACTGGCCAAATAAAACGTTTTGATTCTATTTTTCCTATCGATTTGATTCCAGCGGTTTCAATTTCAGCCAAGATAGAAGTGACATCGTTTTCAAACAGAAATGGTTGTGTAACGATATGTTTTGCTGGGATTTTCTTGCGATTGTCCGCATCGTAATTCCATTGTCCCGTTAACGGTTGATCGCCATCCATTAAAATGGCTTCTTTAGCGCGAATTTGGCGGTAAAATCTCTCCAGGACAAACGTTTTCTTTCCTGCAAATAATGTTGCTAGATCTTCCCGCTTGGTAAAAAAATGTTCCGTTGAAAATAGAGCAACTGGAATGTTTAATTCTTCTGTTAACTGTTTGAAATGCTGGTCAACGCGGTATTCGTCAGGTTCTTGGTATTCAAATCGATCAAAAGCATGCTGCGAAACAAGCGCTTGAATTGCTTCCGAAAAGGTTGTTTGCGCTGTTTCATTAATTTTAGAATAGATAACGTGGTGACCCTTCGCGACCAATAAATCAGTAAAAGAGCGCATTGCAGCAAAAAAACCAACTACTTTTTGAACGTGGTGTTGCACGTAATCTGTTTCTGAACGCATTTCTAGAAGCACATACGTATGGTTTGCATTTACTGTTTGAAACCAAGAATGAGCGGCATTCAATTGATCGCCTAAAATTAGCCGCAACACTTTTTCTTCGTTCTCTTGCATCTTTTTTCTGCTTAATTCTAGTTTTACTT
>CAIYXD010000353.1 GCA_903930085.1 uncultured Flavobacteriia bacterium | reverse complement strand
GTTCAAATCCACTCCTTTATTTGTTGTTCCGACATTTCTTCGATTCTTTCTATGCATTCCACCACCATTTGGATTTGTGGTTTCGTTGTAAATATATCCATCCGGATTAATAAATGGCACAAAAAATAACTGCGTATTATCTACCAAATATTTCACTTCTAAATTTGTTTGATAATTCTCCAGTAAATACCACATATAAAAAAGTGGTTGTGACATACTCAATGGCTCACGCGCATGATGAATCGCAGTATATAAAACCTTTGGTTCCGTTTCATTCACCGCTGCATTATCAGATATTTTAACATGGTATATCGGTCTGTTTTCTATTGTAAGAAACGTAGAAATCGGTGCTTTAACCGTTATTAAATTTGGATATTGAGCAGCCATTGCATCTAATTCATCCAACATTTCCTGGTATTTGAGATAACCGCCCATTGTTCCCAAGTTGAAGTTAGATGGCGTGGCAGGAGAGAATGCTGATGTTCCGCCAGTTCCAGAGCAGGTTGCATTTTTATCTGTATTAATTGGAGCATTATGATTTTGATCCACATAATATTTTTGAACATCTCCAATTAAAATCTCATATTCAAAGCCATTTTCTTCCATGATTACAATATCAGAATCGGAAAAATCAGAGATGAAAAATGTATTTAATTTATAGGTTCCATGGTCAACCGGAAGTCCTAATTCAGCCAGTTTTTGAAGACCTGTGCCATCGGTAAATATTTTTACCCGAGAATACTGCTGTGCAATGGAGAAATTGCCAAAAGAAATGAATAATAAGAGGAGTAACTTTTTCATAAAATCAATTAATAGTTTCTAGTTTGAGCGAGAAAGTTAGTAGTTTTTTTGCAATAAAATTTCGTAATGAAAATAAAATATTTGAGCTAAAAAGGAAATCCTAAATAATTCGCTCATCTATTTATTCATTCATTGACAAAGTTAAATATACCATTCGTGTAATTCCGGAGAAAAACTGAATGATTTATTGTACATTTATTCCTAGAAATAAAGAAATAAATTTAGAATGACTGAGAAGAAATTAACATTTGGCAAGATCTTTTGGCCAAGTTTTTTAGCTGTATTTATAATGTCTGTAATCGGGCTACTCCTTTTCGCATTGATTATTGGCGGAATTATTGGAAGTTTTGGGGAGTTCGGACCTAAACCATTAGCAATTAAGAGCAATACGGTTTTGCACATGACTTTAGACGGTGAGATTTCGGAAAAATCTAGTTCGACTTTTAATCCAGCCTCATTTGTAATGGATAAGAAAAATGGGCTAAGCGATATTCTTTATGGATTGGAACATGCTAAAAATGACACGAAAATCAAAGGCGTTTTTTTAGAAATAGGCAACCTGAATTGCGGCTATGCATCGGCTAGAGAAATTAGAAATGCATTGAAAGATTTCAAGAAAAGCGGAAAGTTTGTCGTTGCGTATAATGGCGGAGAAGTAATCACACAAAAAGAATACTATATCAGCTCTGCAGCAAACGAACTTTATGGATTTCCAACATCAACAATGGAATTTATAGGTTTGGGCGCTGAATTATCTTTTTTTAAGGGAACACTAGATAAATTGGAAGTCGAAGTTCAGGTGATTAGAGGAACAAACAACGATTTCAAAAGCGCTGTTGAACCATTTTTTCGCAAGAACATGAGCGATTCCAGCAGGCTACAGATTGAACGATACATGCACTCCATGTGGGACGATATCCGTAGCGAAATTGCAGAAGATCGAGAAATACCGGAAATTCGCTTGAATGAGATTGCAGACAGCGTGCTCATTCACCGAGTAGATGATGCCGTAAAGTATAAATTGATCGATGGAGCAAAATACCGTGACGAAGTAATTGCTTTGATTTCCAAAAAAATTGGCAATGCAAAAGAGGATGATTTAAATCTGCAAGCTTTTGAAAAATATGCCAAAAAGAAATTTTACCAAAATCAGGTATTAATCAAAAACAATAATCCAAATATTGCCGTAATTCTTGCCGAAGGGAATGTTATGACGGACGGAGATGGATTGACATCCAAAGAAATTTGTAAGTTATTTCAGGATGTTAGAAAGAATAAATCCATCAAAACAGTCGTTTTTAGAATCAACAGTCCAGGAGGAAGTGCGCTTGCAAGTGATGAAATCTGGAGGGAAGTTGCATTGACCAACAAAACAAAAAAAGTAGTTGTATCCATGGGAGATGTTGCCGCGTCAGGCGGTTATTACATTGCAGCACCAGCGAGCTATATTTTTGCAGAACCAACAACAATTACTGGATCTATTGGTGTTTTCGGAATGATTCCATTTACAGGGAAAATGCTAGAAAATAAATTAGGAATGACATTTGACCGTGCTGGAACAAACAAACATTCTGTCATGACAACGAACCGTAAACTTACACCAGAAGAATTTACAATTATTCAGGAAGAAGTAGATGCAATTTATGCTCAATTTCTGGAACGAGTTTCCGTCGGCCGAGGCATGACAACCGAAGAAGTAAACACTTTTGCACGCGGACGAGTTTGGACTGGGACCGATGCACTTGCTATTGGATTGGTGGACGAATTGGGAGGAATTAGTTCTGCTATTTCCTATGCTGCAAAAAAAGCAAGTATAAAGGACAAGAAAATTCTTTACTATCCCTTGAAAAAATCAGATAAATTGACCGAACTATTGGAACAGTTGGACGAAGATGAGAATTCAGATTTAAATATAAGTTCCAATCAAATGCCGAAAGAACTTATTCGCTATTACAATCAATTAAAAGATATTGAAGCAATGACTGGCATCCAAATGCGTATGCCTTTTGAGATTATCATGCATTAAGAAATCAAGTTACATGCCTTGAAGAAGCTATTCGATCACGCGTTTATTAGACATAAAAAAACCTCCACATATGGAGGTTTTTTTATGCTATCTATTAAAGCTAAACATTAAATCTTGATGGTTTTATTTTGCAGCCATTTCTACAAAAGCATCGTATGAAACCTCTTTTTCATTTAATTTAACCGTACTCTTAAAAAACTGCGTTAATTTTTGTTCCGCCAACATATCAAAAACACGTGTTGACTCCTCTTTATTTTGTAAAACCTGCATCGCAGACGCTGTCAATTCAGCATCTTCCGGCGCTGGAATGCCATATTGAGCATAATTGCTAATCAACAAGCCTTTCGTGAAATCGATAACTTCCTGGTTGTCCAATTTGATTTGGTTGGTTTTAAAAATGTTCCCTTGGATCAATTGCCACTTCAAACTTTTCGCATAGCTATCAAAGTCCTTTTCAATCTGTTCTTCGGTAATTGGCGTTTCAGAGGATAGTTTTATCCATCTTTTCAAAAAGTCACTTGGTAAAGTCACTTTTGTTTTTTCAACAAGATCTTCAAAAATATCACGCGTTAGCATGCGATCAGAATCATTTGAAAACATACCAGCCAAATCAACTGAGATTCGTTCTCGCAATTCTTTTTCGGAGGAAATTGTTCCAGGTCCAAATAATTTATCGAAAAGATCTTGGTTTAAATCAGCCAATTCCATTCGTTTAATTTCATTGATAGTCATTTGGAATTTATCCGATATTGTTGGCAAATCTTCTTCTTGAATACCAAGCATTGCTGCGGTGTCTTTCGCTCCTCTAGATACTGTTACAGGATTGACAACAATTTTATCGCCAATTACTTTTCCGAGTAACGATTCTTTCACTTTTTTGTCTTCCGCAAATTCCATTGAAAAAGTGGAAGAATGTAAAATTCCACCTTCTAAAATTGAACCGTCGTCTTTCAATTCTACAAATTGAGCCAAAATCATGTCGCTTTCCGCAACTGCATTACTGGAAATCAATTTACCATACCGACGACGAAGATCATCAATTTGCTTATCGATTAAAGCAGCATCTATTTTTACTTTTACGTAATCGTATTTACTTTTTGAAGACAATGGAATCTCAAAAGTTGGCGTTAAACCAATTTCATATTCAAAATGGAAAGTGTCTGGTTGTTCAAAACTTCCAACTACCTCCACACCCGCTTTTGGAATTGGGTTCCCAAGAATTTCTATTTTATTTTCTTCAATATACTTATATAGTGCTGCATTGACAAGTTTGTTCAACTCATCCACTAAAACCGCTTTACCATATTGCTTGTGAATCATCCCCATTGGAACATGTCCGGGACGGAATCCTGGAACTTTAGCGTTTTTTCGGTATTTATCCAGAGCAGCTTTTACTTTATCCTGGTAATCAACTTGAGCAATTTGCACTTTTAACACTGCGTTTATCGCATCAACATCTTGACGAATTACGTTCATCTTTCTATAAATTTATAAACTATATTAAACGAAAATGGTCTCGTTAGAAAAAACGAGACCATTTTTAGTGCGGATGGAGGGACTCGAACCCGCATACCTCTCGGCACTAGATCCTAAGTCTAGCGTGTCTACCAATTTCACCACATCCGCAAATTTATTTTAACAATTTAAGACCTCGAATGATCTTTTCCTTCCGTATTCAATTCTTTCAGGAGTGCAAAGATATTGAATTATTTTAAACAAAGAAATTCTATGGCAGAAAAATATTTCTTTTCTTTTTTTGTGGAAAAGTCTTGTTTGGGAATGTAACTTTTCATTTGAATTCAAATTATCTTTGCAACAAAACGAAAGTATGTTAAGTATTGATCCAAAAACGTTACCAATTCCGAAACTCCACCAATATTTACTTGGAGCGATTGGACCGCGCCCTATTGCGTTTGCATCGACAATCGATGGGGATGGAAATCATAACCTTGCACCTTTTAGTTTTTTCAACGTTTTTAGTGCAAACCCTCCAATTCTAATATTTTCACCTGCACGTTCCGGCCGCACAAATACGACAAAAGACACCTATAACAATGTAAAAATTGTTCCAGAAGTGGTAATCAATGTTGTCAATTACGAAATTGTCCATAAAATGAGTTTGGCGAGCTCCCCTTATCCTGCTGGAGTGAGTGAATTTTTAAAAGCTGGATTTACACCCATTCCATCCGAAAAAATCAAACCTATGCG
>CAIYXD010000352.1 GCA_903930085.1 uncultured Flavobacteriia bacterium | reverse complement strand
ACTGCTGCAACACCATCTTTTACAGCACTTGCAAACATTACTTCTCCTAGTAACGTTGCTTGCTATGATGGGATAATCGATAGAAACGATCCAGATGTGATTGTTGTTGGTACAGCTGAAGGTGTTTTCGTTACTGAAGATGGCGGTGCTACATGGGATAATGCTTCTGCAGGATTTGAAGGAACACCAGTATTTCATGTTCGTCAATCTTGGAGAGAATGGAATGAAGGTAATGGTCGTCCAGGTGAAATCTACATTGGAACGTATGGTCGTGGAATTTGGAGTTCAGCTGCTTACTTAGGAATTGGAGAAAATGATGCTAATGGCAGCGAAGTATTCAAAACTAAATTGAAGACGTATCCAAACCCAACATCGGATAACACAACATTAACATTCAACTTATCTGAATCATCTAACGTTACAGTTCAAGTGTACAATATTTCAGGCGTATTGGTGAAAACTATTACTAAGAAAAATGTTAATGCAGGAGCACAAACTTTAACAATCGATGGTTCTGAATTCAGAAATGGAACGTATATTGTGAAGTTCAATGCTGGAAATCGAAATGAAACAGTGAAATTTATCAAAATGTAAATTCACTTAAGTTATATACAAAGGGTTGTCAGTTTGGCAACCCTTTTTTTATGGTTATAGGATTCCATTTGGAAAATGAAGAGAATGCTAAATTGCAGTTAATTTTCAACCCATAATTAATGGATAAATCCTACCTTTGTTTATAAAATTAAAATAAAATGAGTACTTACGACGTCACAATTATTGGTTCTGGTCCTGGTGGATATGTTGCTGCAATTAGATGTGCACAATTAGGAATGAAAACTGCACTTATAGAAAAATATTCCACATTGGGTGGCACTTGTTTGAATGTAGGCTGTATTCCGTCAAAAGCACTATTGGATTCCTCCGAACATTTTCACAATGCTGTGCACAATTTTGAGGAGCATGGAATTGATGTGAAAAGCGTTCAAGCGAATATCACACAAATGGTAAAGCGCAAGAATGAAGTTGTTGCGCAAACTTCTGGTGGAGTTAAATTTCTAATGGACAAAAATAAAGTGGATGTCTACCATGGAATTGGTTCTTTCGTGGATAAAAATACGGTCAAAGTATCAGATAAAGACGGAAAAGAAACACTACTTACTTCTAAGAATATTATTATTTCTACCGGTTCAAAACCTAATTTCTTTCCAGGAATGGAGCCAGATAAAAAACGAATCATAACTTCTACCGAAGCGTTGAACATGACTGAAATTCCAAAGAAGATGCTTGTGATTGGCGGTGGAGTAATTGGTTTGGAATTAGGTTCTGTATTTGGTCGTTTAGGCACACAGATAGAAGTGATTGAATTTGCAAATACGATTATTCCAACCATGGATTTAACACTTGGTAAAGAATTGACAAAAGTGTTAAAAAAAGAAGGTTTCAAATTCCACTTAGAGCATCGCGTTCAAAAAGTTGTTAATACAGGCAAACAAGTTGTACTAACTGCCTTGAACAAAAAAGGAGAAGAAGTTACATTTGAAGCAGAATATTGTCTTGTTGCCGTTGGCAGAAAAGCATATACCGCAGGATTAAACTTAGAAGCTATCGGTTTGAAAGCAAATGAACGCGGACAAATCGAAGTGAATGACCATTTACAGACTGCTATTCCAACCATTTATGCTTTGGGAGATGTTGTTCGTGGCGCAATGCTAGCGCATAAAGCAGAAGAGGAAGGCGTTTACGTTGCTGAATTGATTGCAGGACAAAAACCACATATTAATTATAATTTGATTCCAGGCGTTGTGTATACATGGCCTGAAGTT
>CAIYXD010000351.1 GCA_903930085.1 uncultured Flavobacteriia bacterium | reverse complement strand
GTTTGCTCCGCTTCCCAATTGATTTTTGAGTTAATAGATCAATCTGGAAACTTAGATAAATTAAACGAGAAAATCGGAACGCCACTTTATCTTGGTATTATGACCGATACTGGATCTTTTCGCTATCCATCTGTTCATGCTAGAACCCATGAAATTTTAGCAGAATTGTTAAAATGTGGCGTGAAACATTACGATGTGCACGAGAAAGTTTTTGATACAAATACAATGGATCGTTTACAATTACGTGGTTATGTAATTAGCGAAAAACTTGAAATTTACCCGAATTATCCAATTGCCATAATGTCTATTAATGAAGACGAATTAAAGCGCTTCAACTTCAAAAAAGGAGATACGGATGGATTGGTAAACGTAGCTTTATCGATAGAAGGTATAAAAATCGCAGCGTTTTTTGCTGAAAAAGATGGCCAAGTAAAAATATCTTTTCGTTCCAAAGGAGAATACTTTGTAAATGTTCTGGCAATGGAAAACTTTGAAGGCGGTGGACACAAATATGCCGCTGGAGGAATTAGTTTTCAGCCAATGGATAAAACTATCGAATTGTTCAAATCTTTGATTTCTAACTATTTCTAATGAAAAAACTCCTTCTTTTACTTATCGTTCTGGCTTGTTTTTCCTGTGGAGAAAACAGAGAAGACGTTGCTCCTGAAATTAATTGGAATCAGAAGAAGTCCGTGGATATGAATAAGAAAATGGCGGAGGATCAAGAAATTAAAATAAAACTCTTTCTAGCACAGCATACCGATTGGAAAGTGGAGAAAACCGGATCAGGACTCTATTATTTCATCTACAAATCTGGAAACGGAGAACAAGCGCAAATTGGAATGTTGGCGCAGGTGGAATTAAAAATAAGTTTATTGGATGGAACTGAATGCTACAAAACAAATGCTGACGAAATCGATGAATTTAAAATCGATCGAAGTGACGTTGAAACCGGTGTGCAAGAGGGAATAAAAAAAATGAAAATTGGCGACCGAGCGAAATTGATTATTCCAAGCCATTTAGCGCATGGGCTCGTTGGTGACTTAAATAAAATACCACCATTGACAACAATTGTCGTGGATATTCATTTAATTGATTTGAAATTATGAAACAGATTATATTCCTGTTTTTTGCATTGTTTTTTGCTTCCTGTTCTACGGATGGCGTAAAATCCCCCAAAAAATCACCTAAGAAATTAAGTAAAGTCAATATCCTTGATCAAGAGCATAAAATTATCGATAAGCTGAAGCGGGAAGATGGCATTTCCATTTCCTGGTTTGAAAAAGGTACTGGAGAAAAATTGAACGATGGTGATCTTGTGCAAATTGATTACAAAGTGAAATTAAGCGATGGAACAGTAGTGGATGGAAACCATCTTTTGAAAAGTAAAAAATCTTCGCTGCCTTTTGTCATTGGATTTAATATGCAAACAGAAGGCTGGGACCTTGCTTTCAAAGAGTTGCGCGTAGGAGATTTTGTGAAAATAATTCTACCAAGCAAATTTGCGCGAGGAGAAAACGGACTGAAGGACAGAAATTCAAAGGTTTTAATTCCACCAAATGCAGATAATTTATTACTGGTTAGAATTTTGAAAAAAGACACACCTACCAGATTAGTTGACGGTACAAAAGTTTGGCTTTTAGAGGAAAATAAAACCGAAAGATTGAAATTCAACGAGAAAACACAAATCACTTTTCATGGAATTGCAAGCTCACAAAGTACGCAGTTTTTTGTCAATACTTTTCGCTCGAATCAACCATTTAGCTATAAATTATCCGATTATGGACTCGTTCCAGGCCTCAGAAAAGCGTTAATAAATGCTAAAAAGTCAGACAAATTATACATTGTGGTTCCGCCCGCTGAAGCCTACGGTTCAAAAGGATATCTGGACTTTGTTCGCCCCAACGAAAGTTTATTCTACAGTATTTTAGTTATGGATGTAACTAAAATTTAGGCTAATTGTTTGTATATTTGAAACTCAATAACTAAAAAACAAAGGCAAAATTAAAAATTGCTTTGAAGATTTTATTTTATCATGCAGAGATCTAGTACCATTATACTTTTTTTAATATCCATAAATTCTTTTTTCGCTCAGAAAGTAATTGACACGGTTGAAACTGCGCAAGGACCAATGTTAATCTATGCAAATAGAACTTGGGAATACCTGAACGATAAAGATTTTGACGGTATTTTGAATCCAACTATACATTCTATTGTTTCCGAAGATCCTACTTTGAATTTTGTTCAAAATTGGGACAATGAAGTTTGTTACACTTCCGGAAGATCTAACGATTTAAATAAATTAAAAGATACACTTTGGCTGTGTGTTGTGGATGGTGAAAAAAATAAATTTCATCCGCCAGTAAAAGGCTTTGTTACATCTCGTTATGGCTTCAGAAGCGGTAGACACCACAGCGGTATTGATATTGGTTTAACAACTGGCGATACGGTTCGCGCGTGTTGGTCTGGAAAAGTGCGCTACGCAAAATTCAACGATGGAGGTTTTGGTAATCTCGTTATTTTACGCCATTACAACGGTCTCGAAACATTTTATGCGCATTTAAGCAAATTAATAGTCGTACCAGATCAGGATGTTAAAGCCGGAGATGTAATTGGTTTGGGCGGAAATACAGGAAGGTCATATGGTGCACATCTGCATTTTGAAGTGCGATTCTACGATGCTGCAATCAATCCGGAAGAAGTAATCGATTTTGTCAAATACGAATGCAAAGACGAAAATCTATTTGTTCACAAAGGATTATTTCGACCAGGTGCAAAACCTACAGACTTAGAAGATCATGGGGAAAGCCAGGAACATGCGGAAAGCGTTCAGAAAATACAAGCCGCACAGCGAAAATATTATAAAGTCAGATCTGGAGACACTTTGACTGAAATAGCTTCCAGAAATCAGACAACTGTGTCTAAAATCTGTCAATTAAATGGAATACGCCCAACAACGCCCTTGCAAATTGGGAAAAGTTTGCGTGTAAAATAATACAACAAAGTTTAGGTTACTAACATTAACACTTTTTAGTTTACTTTTGTAAAGATGATGAAATTTAGATCCGTTTTTTTTAGTTTGATTCTTTTGTTAATCCTAGCTTCTTGCTCAGATTTCAATAAGGTTGTTAAGGGTGACGATTACGCCAGAAAATTTACGTTGGCAAATGAAAACTATGAAAAAGGGTTGGTTCCTAAAATGAAGGATAAAATTTTCAATAAAAAGAAGACAAAAGAACCGAAATTACGAGACGCATATTTATTTAAATCTATCACCTTATTCGAACAAGTTTACCAGCGAATGCCAAAAACAGGCGAAGGTGAATTGGCTTATTTTAGAATTGGGAAAGCATACTACCACGTAAAAGATTATTACATGGCTGGTTATTATCTTGGTGCATTTTCGCAGCGTTATCCATACAGTCCAAAAGCGCAGGAAGCATTATTTCTATCTGCAATGTGTTCAGTGAATAATTCACCTCAATCTTCCTTGGATCAAAATGACACGGATTTAGCAATTAATAATTTACAACAGTTTATTACTACCTATCCTGAGTCTAATTTGGTTGATTCATGCAACAACACCATGGATCGACTAAGATTCAAATTGGAAACGAAAGATTTTGAGTCTGTTCAATTGTATTCAAAAACACAAAATTATAGAGCTGCTTGCACAAGTGCATTGAACTTTTTGGAAGATTATCCACGTTCAAAATTCAAAGAAGAAGTGTACTATATTTTGGTCATAAATTCCTATGATCTTTCGGTGAATAGCGTTGAAAATAAAAAATGTGAGAGAATAGAACAAACTATTGAAAGATATCGTACTTTTGTAACTGAATTCCCCAATACTGTATATAAAGTCGCAGTCAATGAGATTAGTGATAAAATGCACAGGGATTTTGAAATTTTTTGTAAACAGAAAATAAATTAAGATGAATTTTAAGAACAGTACTGCAGAGCGTTCAACTGTGACACGTGATACAATCAAAATGGAAAAAGAGACTGGTAACATCTACGAGTCAATCGTTGCCATGTCAAAAAGATCGAATCAAATTAGTGTTGAGTTAAAAGAAGAATTAACTTCGAAATTGCAAGAATTTGCTTCTTCAACAGATAATTTGGAAGAAATTTTCGAGAACCGCGAGCAAATTGAAATTTCTAAATTTTACGAAAAATTGCCAAAACCAGTTGCTATGGCAATGCAAGAATTGTTGGAAAACAAGATCTACATAAGAAAACCAGAAGAAAAACAATAAGAAATTAACTAACATGCAAGGAAAACGCATCCTTCTTGGAATTACAGGAGGTATAGCGGCTTATAAAATCGCATTCCTTGTGCGTTTGTTGAAAAAATCAGGGGCAGAAGTCAAATGTATTTTGACTCCTGCCTCTTCTGATTTTATAAGTCCCCTAGTTTTAGCAACTCTTTCTGAAAATCCCGTTGGAATTGAATTCTGGGATAAAAAAACCGGCGTTTGGACAAACCACGTCGAATACGGACTTTGGGCGGATGTTTTCCTAATTGCCCCATTAACAGCAAATTCACTTGCCAAATTAGCAAATGGAAGTTGTGATAATCTTCTATTGGCAACGTACTTATCCATGAAAGGCCAAACAATCGTTGCTCCCGCAATGGATTTGGATATGTACGCTCATCCTGCAACAAAACGAAATTTAGAACAATTGTATAAGGATAATGTCCGCGTTATTCCCGCAGAATCTGGGCAACTTGCAAGTGGATTGGAAGGAGAAGGAAGAATGGCTGAACCGGAAACAATCTTTGCTGTCTTGCAAGAATTCTTTTCGATACATTCCGACAATAAGCAATTACAAGGAAAAAAAGTTTTGATAACAGCAGGACCAACCTACGAAGCAATTGATCCGGTTCGATTTATTGGGAACTATTCTTCCGGTAAAATGGGTTTTGAAATTGCAAAAGATTGTATTCGAAAAGGTGCGAATGTCGTTTTAGTTTCCGGTCCTACGAAAGAAGTTTTGTCGCATCCAAACGTAACTTTATTGCCCGTAAATTCCGCAGATGAAATGCTGAAAATTGTGCAATCTGAGTGGCATAATTGTGATTATGGAATATTTTCTGCTGCAGTGGCGGATTATAGACCAAAAGACAAAGTATATCAAAAAATTAAAAAGTCAGAGGATTCTCTCACGCTTGAACTCGTTAAAAATCCAGATATTTTGGCTTGGGCGGGAG
>CAIYXD010000350.1 GCA_903930085.1 uncultured Flavobacteriia bacterium | reverse complement strand
ATTGCAAGGTAAAGATGTTCGTGGGACAAACACCAATAGTCTTGGAATAGCATTTGAATGGATTACTTTTGGTCATAATTTTACGATTAACTTAACAAATTCCAAAGGATTTGGTGAAACCCAATTTATACCTTATACTTTCGAAAAATGGTCAAAAGGTCAATTTCGACTTGGCTTTTGTATCGGTAGAAAGTTTGAAAAAGAGTAGTAATTAAATAAAGAGAAAATATGAAAAATATATTCTATCCCTTAGCAGCAAGTTTAATCTTTTTGAGTTCAGCTTGGGTAGTTGTTAACTCTACAGATTACACTTTAAAGGAAGGTCATGTAATTCAATTTAAGAGTAAAGATCCTACAGGTGTTTTTAAAACCATGAAAGGTTCAATTAAATTTGATGAATCCGATTTAGAGAATTCAAAATTTGACTTGTCATTTGAAGTTTCTTCCATTAGTACAGGTAATGGTATGATGAATAAAAAAGCACAAACAGCAGAATGGTTTGATGCTTCAAAATATGCTCAAATTAAATATGTTTCAAGTAAAATTGAGAAGTCAGGAGAGGGGTTCAATGTAATTGGGAAATTAACAATTAAAGGAGTTACCAAAGATAAAACAGTTCCTTTGAAAGTTTCAAAATCAGGTTCGGATTTAACTTTTTCTGGCAGTTTTATAGTCAATAGGATGGATTTTAAAGTTGGTAAAACCAGTGATGCGGTTCCAAATAACATGAATATTAATTATTCAATTCCAGTTTCCAAAAAGTAAAATTATGTTTAAAAATATTTTTTTAGCAGGTTTATCATCAAGTATATTTGGAACACTTGTTAGTGTTGCCTACATTTTTGTATTCAAATATTCCCCTTTAGAAGCAGATTTCACGGAAAAGGCCACATTGGGATACCTACTTAGCTTAAATGTACTAATAGGAATGACAACATGTTTTTTATATTTCACACTGATTAAATTATTGAAGAAAGAGAATATTGCCTCATTTCTTGTTGGTATAATTTTAAGTGGCGCTTCAATTGCAATCGCATTATTGTTTATGTTTAAAGTGGATAATCAACTCGTCTTTAAAAATGAAAATGCGGAACTTTATAAAGATTTTTATTATTTCATTCTTGCACCAATCTCCTTTTTTTCTGGTTTATCCTGGTTTACCTTTAAACCTCTTTTTATCAAATAGAATTATGAAAATACAAAGATTTATATTTTCCGGAATTACTTCAATCTTTTTTGTAGTAATTTCTTCTTGCACAAAAGAAAAAGTTCCAATATCGAATACTGTTACATGCACAGATACAATTTTATTTTCTACACAAATTGAGCCAATGATACAAAATAATTGTATCAGCTGTCATGCTGTAGGTGGATCTTTCCCTACATTGACTAATCATGCAGAGATTTCTGCCAATGCATCTGGTATACTTTCTACTATGAATGGATCACCTCAATTGATGCCTTTAAATGGTCCGGCATTGAATGATACTTTAATTCAGCAGTTTTATTGCTGGATTAACCAAGGAAAAGCAAATAATTAAAAATCTATATACTATGAAAAAACACTACATTTTACCAATTTCGGCGGTTATTTTTGCTGGTTTTTTATCTTTTCAGAAATCTGGAAATTTTAAAATTGAAAAATATTTTTCAAAAAATGGACATTTAAATGCTTCTGGTTCGCCAATTGGAAGAACCGGAGCGACTGGAGAACAAAATTGTACAGGTTGTCATTCTGGTTCTGCTCAAAGCGGCGCAACTGAAAATACTTTAGTGTTGATTAATAATTTTACTCCGGTTACAACGTATTTACCAGGGTCAACTTATTCTGCTACGTTAACAATGGCTTCAAATCCAGCAAAAAAAGGTTTTCAAGCGACAGCTTTGGATGGCACAAATACAATGGCAGGAACCTTTGTGGCAAGCGCCAATACTGCAATTAGCGGAACAACACGAAAATATGCAAACCATAAATCCACTAGTAATACTTCCGCTGTAACCTCTTGGCTTTGGTCTTGGACCGCTCCAGCGACAAATGTTGGAGATATTACTTTTTACGTTGCCACTAATAAAACAAACAGTAACAATAACGATTCTGGAGATATTATTTATCTGTCTCAGCACGTAATTGGAGTTTCTGCTTCTTCCGGAATTTCAGAAGTGGAAAAGCAAGGGAATAACTTTATTGCGGGTTATGCTCCAGATAATAATAGCGTCATTTTTAATTTTAACAATTTAAGTGCGGGAGATTTATTCTTCAATTTGGTGGATATGAATGGGCGTTCGGTTTTTACCTATGATCTTGGTGCTGCTCAAATTGGAGAAAACAAACAGTCAATAATGTTGCCTGTAGATCTTAAGAATGGGATGTACGTTGTTAATCTATTTTTGAATAATAGAGCAATGTCTGCTAAAATTAGCGTACAGAAATAATATTTGATATACAAAACTGGTGATTCGTAATAAAATACGGATTACCAGTTCTTTAGCCAATCCGATTCATTACTAAATCACAAACCCGTTTGAAAAAATGATGCGGTTGATATGTTCTCCATTCAATTTCCTCTAATTCACCACCCATCACAAAGTATTGATCAACGTGAATACGTTCAAATTCGCGAATTACGTGTTCCTGAAAATTAACAAGTGCAATCCATCCTTCTTCTACTTCCTCAAACCATTCTTCATAATAACAATCATCTGAATAATGGAAATTAAGCACATTTTCACCAATTAAGATAAATTTATTTATTCCTTCTTCCATCATTGGCTCAATGATATTCCGTTTAAAAATCATGATGTCGTTTTCAATGGCGTCATTCCATTCACCAATCATTTCAATAATCGCATACTGCTCGTCATACTCTACAAATAGGATTTTTATGAAAAGCGTAGACGAATCGATTGTATCCCATTGGGGATGAAGGTAAAAATTATAGACTGTATTATTGAATTCAAACTCACTATATTCCCTGCCGTAGAATGGCGAAGATGGGTCTTCTGAAGCGATATAATAATTTCTCCAAGAATAAAAGGGTTCCATTAAATGCATTATCAAATGTAGTGAACTTGGCATATTTATTGCCATATTTATTACCATATATGAATGATTTTTATTTTATGAAATTTTGATCATTAGTGGTGTTTACTATTTTATTAGTACAAATAAATTTAACTTATTGGATATGAAAAAGATACTAGGATCTTTAGTTTTAATTGCGCTTTTATTCTCTTGTGGCGGAAATCAAGATAACCGTCCCTTAAAAGAGTATGTATCTGCTTTTTTAGCAGAAAACGAATCAATTATTGCATTCGGTAAGGCGGATTTGAATACGATGTTGAACAAATCGGATTATAAATCTATTCCAAAATTAGGGGTCATTTTAGATGCAGAATTGAAGGCTTATCAGGGCATTTTAAATAGGAAAACACCAGCGTATTTTGCGTTGGAAGGACCTTTGCTTGAGGATGGAGTACCCACAACAAGTTACGTTTTTCTTGAAGTAGTTAATGAAGATTCATTAGCTAAAAAATTAACCCAGCAAGGCTTCGATTTAAATACATCAGGCGATTTTCAGTTTTTTCAAAGTGGTGATATCAGCCTTGGCATCCGAAATAATTTGGCTGTTTTGATTTCTAAAAAAGAGGATTTTGATGGGGAGAAATTGTTAACCCAAACATTTGATAAAGTTAAGCAGGATGTTTCAGGAGGGAAAATGGATAAAATTCTTTCTGTTCAAAGCGATTTAGTAATTGGTATGAATATATCCAATTTATATACTACTTCTGCCACTGACTTAAGCGATTTGAGCGAGGAGAAACAAAAAAAACTAAAGGATATGGTCGCAGATTCATATATTCAAACCACCATTTCTTTTGACAATGGCGCAGCAGTATTGGAGACAAAGAATCTTTTTTCAAAAATATTACAGTCTAAATTATTTTTTAAATCGGACGCAACTTCTAGTATAATTTCCAATCTTGGCACCGGAAAGCCAACGTTAGGTTTATCTATGAATATTGACATGAAAAAATTGCAGGCCTTTATGGATGAATATTCGCCAAATACGCTGAAAGATTTTGCGGAAATTATGGGTGGAGAATTCCAAATGGCTTTGGCAATGGGCGGAGATGCTGGTTTGGCCGGATTGATCAATGGACAATTAGCAGGTGTAATGGTAGGTGAACCGAATGCGCAGGAAGGATTGTCTGATTTTAACTTATTTGTAGGTTTGGGCAATAATGGGCGAACGTTAGCGGAAGGTTTTCAAAGCTTACTTTCCAATGGAATGGCAAAAGTGGAACTGAATAAAAAGGGATTGTCTGCATTTAGCTCTTTGAAGTACGTTCCAATACCTGGCGAAAATATCGTCGTTCCGAAAGGTTGTGAGGTGTTTGGAAAAAAGGGAATAACGGCATTTGTAAATTTTGAAGGGGTAGATTTAACATCATTTGAATTAGAGGATGAACAAAAATTAATTTACCTCATTAAATATGTGACATTTGAAATGGATGAGCATGGCAGTAAACTTCTAATTCGGGTGAAAAATGGAAAAGAAAATGTGTTGAAACAAATCGTGGATCTCTTGGTTGGAGACCTGTCACAAAAAATCAGCAAAATAGCTATTTAGTCTACGGAAGCAAAAAAAGCAAAATATAGTAGGGCCCGGGATAATTTCCTGGGCTTTTTGTGCTTTGTAAATTTCTAAAACTTAATTTACCGGAGAACAATCAAATATTTCTTCGCAGTGCTCGTAAACTAGATCGTGTAAAATAAGCTGGGATGCTAAAGCTAATTGGGTGTAATTTTGAGAATTGTTTCCAAAATCGGCGGCGCTAGTAACCCACATTTTTGTAATTAATTCTTGGTTTCCAGTAGTTGGATTTATTTTCCGAATCACAGCACTTACGTTCATCGCTCCAGCGTGGTATACGTGTAGAACAAATAATCTAAACCAAAGGTCTGACTCGTCGAAGGATAAATTATGGGCCCGTAATATTTTTTTCGCTTCTGGAATGCAAACGCGACTTAGTAATCGTGCTGCGCCATATGCAGATCTTTCGAAGTTTTTACGTTCATCCACAGAACTATTTACAGTTAATCCTGCTGCTCTTGCTACACCTGGCATTAATTGGAAAGCGCCATAAGCTCCAGCGACAGATTTTTTTAATTGACCTGGACTTTCAATTAATAAAATTGCCTGCGCATACCAAGGATCAATTCCATACTGTTCAAATGCTTCCACTCCTTTTGAGAGGCTCGGATAAACTTCTTTGAATTTGTAAAAATCATTCTTGCCGGTTGTAACAAAAATCTGCTCGCTTGGATCTAAACTATACATTTTCTTGATACTATCCTTGAACACGTCTTTTTGAAGCTCCGTTTGTTTCGACCATTCTTTGATTGCCATTTTTTTTAACACGACGCGATTGGAGGCACAATTTATTAAACATGTGTCAGGCGATAATTGCATAATCTGTTTCCAAAATTGCGGTTGCGGAAGTAAATCCCATCTATCTTGAAAGATTGTTTCCGCATGCATTAAAGTACTTAGTGACTGATTTTCGTACACCTCAATTTTTTCATGATCCCATGATTTTTCCGGCTGTGAAAATAAAGAAATTGGAGCGAGGAGAGTCGCAAGTAATAATTGAATTCGCAT
>CAIYXD010000349.1 GCA_903930085.1 uncultured Flavobacteriia bacterium | reverse complement strand
CCGGAATCGGAATGGGTATATTCCGAAAGTATCAAAGGGAAAATAAAAAATGTTGGCAATAAAAATTCGGATTACCAGATTAAGAAATATGGTCAAGTTTCCCAGCCTTTATATGTTATTCAGGGGCAGGAGGAAAATGATTTGACAGAAGCAATTGGTTACACGCCAAATATTGAGGAATACAAGAAATTCCTAAGCAATGGTTTGAAAAAATACAAAGCATTAAAATAATCGGCAGAACGTAATAACTTTAGGTTTATTAATCCTCTGAGAAATCAGAGGATTTTTTTCTGCCTTAGCGTTTTGGAAAAAAATTCACCTTAATTTCCTAAATTTACGGCATGAATGATTTCCTTCTAACACCCATCGAATTTTTAAAAGGTGTTGGCGCGCAACGAGCTGAGTTGTTGCGACAGGAAATCGGGGTATTTACCTTCAACGATTTGCTCCATTATTTTCCGTTTCGATACATTGATCGTTCCCATTACCATAAAATAGCAGATCTTCCATATTTGGATTCGCACGCGCAGCTGAGAGGAACAATCATCCAAGTTGCAGAAGCTACCGTTGGAAGACAAAAAAGGCTAACCGCAAAATTTCAAGATGCATCGGGAATAATTGATTTGGTTTGGTTTCAAGGGATTCATTGGATAAAACCATTGCTGAAAATGGGCGCAGAATACCAGATTTTTGGAAAGGCAAAAGTGTATGGTAACGTTTGGAATATGCCTCATCCCGAACTGACAGAATGGAAAGATGTAGCGCAGAAAACAGGATTGCAACCAGTGTATTCTACCACAGAAAAACTAACGGCTAAAAACCTGCATTCCAAAGGAATAGAAAAGTTGACTGCCAATTTAGTTTTGCATTTAGCGGGTAAAATTCCCGAAACATTGCCAGCACCTATTTTACAGGAATACCGCTTTATACCGAGAGAAAAAGCCTTGTATTTAGTGCATTTACCAAAATCGGAACAAGATTATATTCAAGCACGAACCCGACTGAAATTTGAAGAATTGTTTTTTCTGCAGATGGAATTACTATTGCGGAAACAAATCACCCTTTCCAAATCAAAAGGTTTCTTATTCCCCGAAGTTGGTGATTTATTCAACTCTTTTTATTCGGATCATCTTCCTTTTACGCTTACGGGCGCACAAAAACGCGTTTTGAAGGAAATTCGCAAAGATTTTTTGACAGGTCACCACATGAATCGACTCTTGCAAGGCGATGTTGGAAGTGGAAAAACGCTTGTGGCACTGCTAACCATGTTGATTGGAATTGGAAATAATTACCAAGCTGCTTTGATGGCTCCAACAGAAATATTGGCAAAACAACATTACGTAACACTGAAAGAATTAGTCGCTGAATTGCCTGTTCAAGTGGAATTGTTAACTGGTTCCGTTAAAAAGAAAGATAGAATAGGAATCCACGAAGGATTGGAAAATGGCACAATTCATATTTTAGTTGGAACGCATGCCTTACTCGAGGATGTGGTACAATTTTCTAATCTTGGTATCGTTGTAATTGATGAACAGCACCGTTTTGGCGTTGCGCAGCGGGCGCGAATGTGGAAGAAAAATAGCATTCCACCGCATATTTTAATTATGACAGCCACGCCAATTCCACGAACATTGGCAATGACTTTCTATGGCGATTTGGATGTTTCTGTAATCGATGAATTACCGCCAGGAAGAAAGGAAATTTCAACGGTTCACCGCTACGAAAGCCATCGGTTGCGGGTTTTTGGTTTTTTGAAGGAAGAAATCGCCAAGGGCCGACAAATCTACATCGTTTATCCTTTGATTCATGAATCGGAGTCTTTGGATTTTAATAACTTGATGAGTGGCTACGAAGCGATTTCAAGGTCTTTTCCCTTGCCGGAATTTAAGGTGAGCATCGTTCATGGACAAATGAAACCAGCGGACAAAGAGTTTGAAATGCAGCGATTTGTGAAAGGTGAAACCCAAATCATGGTCGCTACAACGGTTATTGAAGTTGGGGTAAACGTTCCAAATGCTTCAGTAATGGTTATTGAAAGTTCCGAACGTTTTGGCTTGTCGCAGTTGCACCAATTGCGCGGTAGAGTAGGGCGGGGATCGGAGCAATCGTTTTGCATATTAATGACAGGAGATAAACTTTCCAAAGAAACCTTGAAACGAATTGAAACGATGGTTTCTTCCAACGATGGCTTTGAAATAGCGGAAGTAGATTTGCAATTGAGAGGACCGGGAGATTTAATGGGAACGCAGCAAAGTGGCTTGTTGAATTTGAAAATAGCAGATTTAGCCAAAGACCAGCAATTGGTAATAATAGCAAGGGACGAAGCCCGAAAAATTCTCGAAGAAGATCCTCGATTGGAACGTCCAGCAAACCTTCGGTTAAGAGAAATCTTAGTGCATATTCTAAAATCCCGTCCCGATTGGGGAAAAATCGCCTAAATCTATTTTTCGCTCACTTTTTGATTAACTTAGTCCTTAATTCAATGTCACTTTTGTTAAAATCTATTGCATGAAAACGACACTTTTATTTTTTTCTCTTTTGGTATCCGTCGGCTCTTTTGGTCAGTTAATGGATGGAACGTTGGTAGATGAAAACAGAAAATTAACCAGCACCAGTTCCTTTGTCGTAAGCGATAAAAATGAAGGAATCGTCTTTTATGAACTTTCGGTGAACCGATTAGGTGAAGTTACCGCAGCAAAATTGCTAACGGAAGGAACAACCATTAATTCTACACCAACGAAAATGAAAGTGCGCAGCCACGTCATGAATTTTACATTTACGGCGGGAACGTATTATCCTGCCTTTCAGAATGTACGTGTGAAAATTACAGTTACGAAAGAATAAAATTATTTTTCTGAATAGATGGAAATATAATGGCTTTCGTATTTCTGAAGTATGATTTTTCTTTTTAATTTCAACGTTGGTGTCAATTCTTCCCCTTCTACGGAAAATTCTTTCGCCAGAAGTGCAAACTTTTTGATTTGTTCCCAGTTTCCAAATTCTTTATTAAACACCTCTATTTCCGCTTCCATCCGCGCAAAAACTTCCGTATTCACAATGATTTCAGCATTCGATCCTTCACCAAGATGTATGTTTTTTCGCTTCGCCCAATCTTTTAAATAAGCGAAATTTGGAATGATTAATGCGGCTGGAAATTTCTCGCCCTCGCCAATTACCATGATTTGCTCGATAAATCTGGATTCTTTGAATTTATTTTCCATTGCCTGGGGAACAATGTATTTTCCTCCGGATGTTTTGAATATTTCCTTTTTACGATCTGTAATCTTTAAGAATTTCCCTTCTTGAAAGGTTCCGATATCGCCTGTGTGAAACCAACCTTCCGAGTCGATTGCTTCTGCCGTAACTTCTGGAAGGTTGTAGTATCCAAGCATGACATTTGGGCCTTTTACCAAGATTTCACCGTCTTCCGCTATTTTAACCTGCACATCGTCGATTAAAGTTCCGACTGTTCCGATGCGAATACCTTTCACAAAACTATTTACAGAAACAACAGGAGAAGTTTCAGATAAACCATACCCTTCTAAAATTGGAATGCCAGCTGCTAAAAACATTCGAGCTAGACGCGGCTGCAATGCAGCACTTCCAGAGGCAATTGCATGAACATTTCCTCCGAGCGCTTCTTGCCATTTTGAAAATATTAGTTTCCGTGCAATGGCTAGTTTGAATGTGTACCATGCACTTTTTCCTACCACATCGTATTGCTCACCAAGTGCAACAGCCCAAAAGAATAATCGGCGTTTTATTCCCGTTAAATCTTCTCCTTTTGCCATTATTTTATCAAAAACCTTCTCAATTAAACGTGGAACAGCAGAAAAAACATGCGGTTTAACTTCTTTTATATTTTCGCCAATTGTTTCCATCGATTCCGCAAAATAAATGGAACATCCCAAATGCATGTACAAATAATGAAGCATGCGCTCGTAAATATGGCAAACTGGCAAAAAGGATAAAACCCTAGAAGTATGATCAGCGGGAATCGGTTCAACACAGCCGGAAACATTGGAAAGTATATTGTGGTGAGATAACATTACACCTTTTGGATTTCCAGTTGTGCCAGAAGTGTAAATTACAGTTGCAAGATCATGGCTTTGCACAACTTCCATGCGCGCCAAAACTGCGGCTTCTTCCACCTCGTCAGCGTGTTGGTGAATACTTTTCCAATTTGGGCAAGAAGCGATAATTTCAAACGAAAACAAGTGCTCCAAACTTGGAACAGTATTTCTAATATTTTGAATTTTGGTACAAAGTTCACTGTTGCCAACGAAGCACATTTTTACTTTTGCATCGTTTAAAATATACCGGTAATCATTTTCTGAAATGTTGGGATAAAGCGGCACTACGATTGCGCCAATTTGCTGAATCGCGATATCCATAATGTTCCATTCCACGCGGTTGTTAGAAACAAGTGCAACGGTATCT
>CAIYXD010000348.1 GCA_903930085.1 uncultured Flavobacteriia bacterium | reverse complement strand
TTGGACAAAAATTCGATGCTATCTTCAATCTTTTTACCAGTTTCGGTTATTTCGACACCCTAACTGAAAATGAAAAGGTGGTGCAATCCATGCATGAAATGTTGGGGGAAAATGGTTTTTTAATCATCGATTTCATGAATGCACAAAAAGTAATTGATACGCTTGTTCGAAAAGAATCAAAGACACTAGATGGAATTACGTTTGAGTTGGAACGGTTATATGATGGTTCGCATATTTTCAAGGAAATTCGATTCGAAGATAAGGGCAAGAATTTTCATTTCACGGAAAGAGTACAAGCCTTAAAAAAAGAAGATTTTGAGCAACTTTTAACTGCAAATAAATTTGAGATTCTGCATGCTTTTGGGGATTTTTCACTTTCCACTTTTGATGCAGCACAATCAGACCGATTAATAATACTTGCTAAAAAAATATAATGTCAGGAGTAATCGTATTATCGAGTTTACTATTTTCTGTTGCCTTAGGAGGATTTTTTGTAACCTACTTACAGCAAACGAACAAAGCACAAATCATTAAGCTGTTGCTTGCATTTAGTGGCGGGTTTCTCTTGGCGATTGCTTTTACGCATTTCATTCCAGAACTTTACGAGGAAGAAAGTGCAGCGATTGGCGTTTATATTTTAATTGGATTTCTTATTCAATTGCTCATGGAATTTTTCTCTGGTGGAATTGAACACGGCCATGTGCACGTTCACAAAGGACAAAAAATGCCCTGGGGACTTTTTATTTCCCTTGCTGTACATTCTATTTTAGAGGGAATTCCACTCGGAAATCAAGTCATGGGATTTGATGTTATGACAACACATGCGCACCATCATGGGCATAACCACGGAAACGATAACTCGTTACTTTTGGGGATTTTATTTCACCAACTTCCAGTAGCCATTGCTTTAATGACATTGTTGATTAACACCAAGTTAACGAATTTGCAATCTTGGATTGTATTAATGCTTTTTGGAATTATGACACCAATTGGCGTTGTGATTGGGATGTTTACTTTACCAGGAGAAGTTGGCTTGGATTACCATGTAATATTGGCAATTGTAGTTGGAATGTTTTTACATATTTCCACGACAATTATTTTTGAAACCTCTGAAAATCATAAATTTAACCTACTAAAACTAGTCTCTATTTTTATTGGTTGCGGGTTGGCATTTTTAATGCATTGATAGAATTTACTTAGACTTTACTTAGTTGTAAACTATTTAACGGTTAATTATTTTCAGGAATGTTTGCCACATAATCTTCACATCTTGTTGCACGGAAGGATTATCCAAATATTTCTTATTCATTTCTAGTTTTGTCGGCATGATAATTTCGATGTAGGTTTTGCTTGGGTCGTCCGAATTTCCGAGTAATTCATTTTCATTAAAAAACTCAATAGAAGCATAATCGGTAATTCCAGGTTTTACGTTTAGAATTTTCCGTTGATCCGCTGTGTAAAGATTGACATATTCTTGCACTTCTGGTCGTGGGCCCACGATGCTCATTTCCCCTTTCAAAACATTAATAAACTGCGGGAATTCATCTAATTTAAACTTCCGTAGAAAAAACCCAGCATTGGTGATTCGTGGGTCTCGCATGCCAACGGTGAGTTTACCAAACTGATCAGAATCCTTTCTCATCGTTCGAAATTTCAAGATATAGAATGGATTACCATATAACCCGATTCGCTGCTGTCTATAAAAGATTCCACCTTTAGATTCCAGTGCGATCCACACCGCTAAAATTAATCCCAATGGGAGAAAACAAATTAAAATAAAAACAGATACGGCGATATCAAAGGTTCGTTTCATTTCTTTTTTTGAATTTCAAATCGTTTTAACGGCATTTTTAACCGCTTCAACAACCATTTTAACTTGTGTATCCGTTAAATTAAAATAAACGGGCAATGAAATTTCATTTTGGTATTTATTCCATGTTTCCGGATAATCTTCGATGGCATAACCAAGCTTTTTATACGCTGTCAATGTTGGCAAAGGCAAGAAATGGACATTTACAGCAACATCTTGTTCAAAAATTGCCTGGATAATCGCATCGCGCTGAGATTCATTTATTCCATCTATTCTCAGCTGATACAAATGGTATGAAGTA
>CAIYXD010000347.1 GCA_903930085.1 uncultured Flavobacteriia bacterium | reverse complement strand
TATTCAATATAATCCTGTTTTTACCATGAATTACGATGAAATTGCCCGAAACGGCGTTTACAAATCCTACTGGGAAAATGGGCAAATTCAAAGCAAAGGATTTTACAAGGAAAGTAACAAAGATAGTACTTGGCTTTTGTACGATTACAACGGGAAATTATCGGAAGAAAATTACTACTCCGGAAATATGAAAGTCGGCACATGGAAAGGATTTCACAGCGATGGATCGAAGCGCTACGTGTACGATTATTTAGTCGAAATCAACGGTTTTTTACTACCTAACCAAACCGAATGGAATGAAAAAGGAATCCAAACACTGGAAATAATCCACGATAAAAGTGGGAATTCCACGAAGAAAATCTGGACAGATGCCGGAATTTTAATAGAGCAAATGCGTTGGGACGAGCAAACGAAAATCAATAGTTATACGAAATGCTGGTATCCAAGTGGGAATTTGAAATCGATTTTAGATAACGGCATAAACGCAGACACAAACTACATCGAATACTATGAAAATGGTGTTTTGGCAAAAGTTAATGCGAAAGAGAAACTTGGAGATACGCTGCGAACTTCCCGTAAAGAATGGAATTCCACAGCGATTTTAACGCTTGAAATCAGTAACCTCACCGCCCCAGGCTCCAATGTATTCTCCCTGCGCTCGTATTACAATTCCGGAAAACTAGAATATTCCATTTTGGATAAAAACAAAGAGCGTGTAGAAGAATTTTTCCATTCGAACGGAACAAAAAAGAGCGTTTTTCACACCACAGACGGCTTGTTAAACGGCAATTTCCAGCGGATGGATTCAACGGGAATCGTGCGCGAGGATGCGGATTACGCCAACGGATTAAGGCATGGAATCTATAAAAAGTATTCGGATAAAGGCGTGCTTGTTTTTGAGCAGAAATATGAACACGCTTGTTTGGACCCTGCAAAAAAAAATCTACGTACAGCGCCAGTATCGAAACTTCAAGAACTTTCCAACGAAGAAAAGAAAGTAGTTTTAGCACAAGCATACACGTGTTTAAATAGTGCTAATTCCGAAGCAAAAAAATTGATTTTTTCGCAAGAAGAAATAGATTCGATGGCGCACCGCATTCTGTGGTTGAAAGAATTCTGGGGCGAGAATAGTGTTTTTCCATTGGACGAGAATAATGCCAAATTGCCAAAAATCGAATTCAGATTACCCGTTTATTATTTTAAAGGTGCAGATCTTGGCGACACTTCTGTGCAAGCAGTGAAAGATTTCGTGCGCCTTTTTGCCAAATTAGGATGGCAATATCCAACAAAGATGCTAGTGGTGGATGGCGTGTATATTTTCGCTTACGAAGATTCTACTTTTTATTCCGATTTCTTTTGGAACAAACATTTTTCCTACTACTTCCAGAATGGATTGGCATTTATTGCGCAGCAAGGAACGATAAACGCTGATGTTGAGTATGGATTTAATAAAAGACGCAAGATGCCAACTAGCCTACAAATTCACCGAAAAACTTCCTGCGTATTTGAAGCGAATTTGGGGCAAACTAGCGCAACTTTCCGTTTCCTGATTTATGACGATGGAAGTGTGGAATTCTACAACCAATCGCAAACATGGGAAGATGTGGAAAAAACCGCGGGTAATTTTATCGAAATCGGCTGGGACTAAAACAGCGCAAAATCAGGTAAAAATTTCCTTTAAAAAATAAATTTTATCCGCTTCGTTCTCGCGTTCAAAAAAACACGTACTTTTAGTAATTGTATTTAATACCAAAAGTAAAAGTATGGAGATAGCAATTATTGCACACGATGGAAAAAAAGCTGAAATGGTTCAGTTTTTAAATGAGCAAGCTGAAATTTTACACAAAAACGAAATCACGCTGGTTGCAACTGGAACAACAGGTTCCAAAGTCGAAAAAGCTGGTTTTGTAGTTACTAAACTATTGTCTGGGCCGTACGGTGGAGATGCGCAAATTGCAGCACGCGTTGCAGAAGGAAAATGCAACATGGTTCTATTTTTCCGTGATCCATTGGAAAAACATCCGCACGAACCAGACATTTTCATGTTGATGCGCTTATGCGATGTCCACGATATTCCATTGGCAACAAATCCGGCAACTGCAACGCTATTATTGCGCGCAATCAAGTAAAGTTATTTTTTCTTCTTAAAAAAGCGAACGGAAACAATCGGTATAATAAAGATTAAAAGGGTTAATGCGGAAACGAATAAATCAAATTCTTCGGATTCTATCCATTCGTAAGACGGGAAAAAATGCACCACCATTGCAAAACACAATTTCAATCCTAGAATTCCAATCACCAAAAACGCTGACTTTTCTAGGAATGGGTATTTTTCCATCAATAAAACGAAGTACTTTGCAACGTAACGCATAGCAAGAATACCAATGAATACACCGGTACAAATGATAAACAAGTTTGGCGTGTAGGCTACAACTGCGAAAATATTATCAATGGAAAAAACAATGTCCATGAATTCAACTGCAATTACTGTTGACCAAAACACTCCAAAAATTCCAATCGTGGAACGGTACAATTTACTCTTTTTGGTTTCTGCTACTTCTTCTTTAATTTCTTCTTTCGTGCCTTTTGCAAAATGACTGAATGCCATGTACAACAAATATGCTCCTCCAATAGGTTTCAACCACCAGATTTCCAAAATTTGTTCCACCAAAATCAATGCGATTCCACGAAATAAATAGGCCCCTAAAATTCCGTAGCGAAGTGCTTTTTTCTGCTGATCCTCCGGCAAATCTTTTACCATTGTAGCCAAAACTGCAGCATTATCAAAGGACAAAATCACTTCCAAAAGCAAAATCCCTAAAACTAAAAATAGAGCATTTAAAGGGTTTTCCGTTAGTAGGCGCATTAAATCATTCCACTGTTCTGCCATCTTTTCAATTTTATAGTTACAAAGATAGTTTTACAATCCGAAAAATGGGAATTCAACGTATAAATCCTTAAATTTGCAGTAAATTAATTCCATGGATTTTCAGCTTGTTTCCGAATTTCAACCTACCGGCGATCAACCGGAAGCAATTCGGCAATTAGTGGAAGGTTTGCGTGCCGATATTCCATACCAAACTTTGCTAGGTGTAACTGGTTCGGGAAAAACCTTCACCATCGCAAATGTAATCCAAGAAGTGAATCGCCCAACTTTGGTGCTTTCACACAATAAAACATTGGCGGCACAGCTGTACAGCGAATTCAAACAATTTTTCCCAAATAATGCAGTAGAATATTTCGTTTCCTACTACGATTATTACCAGCCGGAAGCGTACATGCCAGTTACAGGAACGTATATCGAGAAAGATTTACAAATCAACGATGAGATTGAAAAATTGCGACTTTCCGCTTCTTCCTCCTTGCTTTCAGGGAGAAAAGATGTAATTGTTGTTGCCTCCGTTTCCTGTATTTATGGTATCGGGAATCCAAATGAATTTGCGAATAGTATTATTAGTTTGCAGGTTGGACAAACAATTTCCCGCAATAAATTCCTCTATAAACTGGTTGAAAATTTATATTCCCGCGCAAATATTGAATTCAAACGCGGCATGTTCCGTGTCAAAGGCGATACAGTAGATATTTACTTGGCGTATGCGGATTATGCCATTCGAATTGAATTCTGGGGCGACGAGATCGAAGCAATTTCCTCCATTGATCCAATTTCCAATTCCAAGCTGGAAACACATACCGAAATAAATATTTATCCTGCCAATATCTTTGTTTCGAGCCCGGAAACGACAAAAATTGCGGTGGAACAAATTGGAGAAGACATGGTAATTCAAGTTGCCAATTTTAAAAAAGAAGGCAAAATTGAAGAAGCAAAACGCTTGGAGGAACGGGTAAATTACGACTTGGAAATGATTCGTGAATTGGGTTATTGTTCCGGAATTGAAAATTATTCCCGCTACTTTGACCAACGACAACCGGGTGAAAGGCCATTCTGTTTATTGGATTATTTTCCGGATAATTTTTTAATGGTGGTGGATGAAAGCCATGTTACTTTGCCGCAAATTCGTGCGATGTACGGTGGCGACAGAGCGCGAAAAGTAAACCTCATCGATTATGGGTTTCGTTTGCAGGCAGCAGTGGACAATCGCCCGCTGAAATTCGATGAATTTGAATCGCTCGTGCAACAGATTATTTACGTTTCTGCGACACCGGCCGACTATGAAATTGAAAAATCAGAAGGTGTAATTGTGGAGCAAGTAATTCGTCCAACGGGTTTGTTAGATCCAATAATCGACGTTCGACCGAGTCTCAACCAAATCGATAATTTAATTGAGGAAATTCATTTGCGCATCGAACGCGACGAACGCACGCTCGTGACAACACTCACCAAGCGCATGGCGGAAGAATTACAGAAATACCTAGATAAATTAGGGATTTTGTGTCGCTACATTCACAGTGAAGTGGACACGATTGAACGCGTGGAAATTTTGCGGCAATTGCGTTTAGGAACTTTTCACGTATTGATTGGCGTGAAT
>CAIYXD010000346.1 GCA_903930085.1 uncultured Flavobacteriia bacterium | reverse complement strand
GTCGAAAGTACTGAATCAGCGCCGAAAGGGAAAGTTTTTTCTGCACCTGGAACGGATCTAGACGACGAATTGGAAGAAGAAGAAATTGGATTGGACGATGAGCTGGAAGACAGCGAGTTGGAAGACGAATTCACGGAAGAAGATTAAGCTGAGATGGAAGATTTTATAGAACAAATGCGCAACGATCACAAGGAATTCGATCATGGAAGTCTAGAAGGGTTTTTTGGTCACGCGCCATTTGATCTATTTAATTCCTGGTATTCTGAAGCAATTAGAACCGCTCAATTGGAGCCCAATGCGTTTGTTTTGGCAACGGTTGATTTTAGAAGCCAACCGAGTTCTAGAATTTTATATTTAAAGGAATTATTGGCGGAAAAATTTGTTTTTTACACCAATTACCAAAGTCACAAAGGAAAAGATCTTGCGGCAAATTCAAATGCTTCCATGTTGTTTTTCTGGCCTGGGCTGCAGCGCCAAATTCGAATCGACGGAAATTGTTCGAAAGTTTCGGAGGAAGTAAGTGATGCTTATTTTTCTTCACGTCCGCGCGGAAGTCAAATTGGTGCGTGGGCTTCTCACCAGTCCGAGCAACTAAGCGACCGCGCAGATTTGGAGCAACGATTGGAAATGTATGCAGAAAAATTCCCAACAGAAGTGCCACGTCCGCCGCATTGGGGTGGATTTGAGTTGAAACCAACACTAGTCGAATTCTGGCAGGGTCGACCTTCCCGTTTACACGATAGAATTGTATACGAATTGGACGAAAACGATTGGAAAATTTACAGAAAGAATCCGTAATCGATGTACGAAATAAAACCGGAAATTTTCTCGCTTTCCAACGGCATTCGTGTCGTTTATTTGCATACGCCCTCGCAAGTAGCGCATTTGGGAATTACGGTTCTCGCAGGTTCTAGATTTGAACGAAAGGCAGAAGATGGACTAGCACATTTTTTAGAACATTGTATTTTCAAGGGAACAACAAAACGAAAAGCTTTTCATATTTTATCCCGTTTGGATTCGGTTGGTGGCGAGTTAAATGCCTACACCGCAAAAGAGGAAATGTGTGTTTATGCTTCGTTTACGAAAGAACACATTCGCAGAGCCTCCGAATTATTGGCAGATATCACTTTGAATTCTAATTTTCCATTGAAAGAAATTCAGAAGGAAAAAGAAATTATTCTCGATGAAATAAATTCCTACCTCGATAGCCCGAGTGATAAAATATTTGATGATTTTGAAGAACATTTATTTAAAGGTCATGCACTTGGGAATAATATTTTAGGAACGAAAGAGCGGGTTCAAGGTTTTACCCGTGACGATCTTCAGGCTTATGTGAAACGATTTTTCACAACGGAGAACATGGTTATTTCCTTTGTCGGGGAAATTGGAAGAAACCGCTTGGAAAAAATATTAGAAGAGGATTTTAAAAACTGCTTACCAGGAAAACACAAAGAAATTGCGGAGAAATTTGAGCTTAACAAACGGTTTAAAATTCGAACCAAAGAAGCAAATTACCAAGTTCATGCGATTGTAGGTGGAATTGCTCCAAATTATAAAGAAGAATCGCGCCGCGGAATGACTTTATTGACCAATATTCTCGGTGGACCAGCATTAAATTGCAGGTTGACGCTTTCCATTCGGGAAAAATATGGCTATTCCTACAATGTGGAAGCAAATTATACACCTTATGTGGATACAGGATTTTGGAGTGTTTACTTGGGGACGGATCCAAAATACATTGACAAATCGATTGCTTTGATTTACAAAGAATTGAAACTTCTGAGAACAAAGAAATTGGGCATTTTGCAGTTGAACCGCGCAAAAGAACAATTAAAAGGACATCTTGCACTTGGAATGGATAGCAATTCCGGTTTGATGTTAGGATTAGGGAAAAGTCTGCTATTGTTTAATCAAATTGATACGATTCCAGAAATCTACCACGGAATTGACAAGCTAGAAGCAAGCGAATTACTAGAAATTGCCAACCAATATTTTTCAGAAGAAAATTTTAATGAACTCATTTTTGATTTAGCGGATAATTAATACGTATTTAAAATCAATTACTACTTCTCACATACCATTCTTGCGTTTTAAGCCACTATTTCCTAATTTATTTTACTGAAATAAAACGCCACAGAAGTTTTTAGCGCGTTCACTGAAGAAAATTATCGTTTCATTGAATCCAATTTCCAGCATTAAAAACAGTGATTAACTTAGACCTAGTTTAATGGTTATAGTAGATTCGTTTTAGGTTTAGTTTAAGAGTTTGATTTTTTCAAAGTTGC
>CAIYXD010000345.1 GCA_903930085.1 uncultured Flavobacteriia bacterium | reverse complement strand
GTCTCAATTCATAGCCCTTCATGAGCATGTTGATGTTCAGATTTTAGAAGTGGATGCGGAGCGAAAAAGAATTGGGCTGAAAAGAATTGTCAACTAAATTTGCAGCGGAAGGAAACCATGCTGTTTTTATTCTGTATTTAGGGAAATTTAAAAAGTTAAATTTTGAAAAAACATCTTATTATTTGAATAGTGCTTTTTACAGTAATGTTTAGCTCAAACTCATTTGGACCAATAATATTTTAGAGCTAGCTTCATGCTATGGTTCTGCAGTATTGGTTGAAATGAATGGAGTATTAATTACAGAAATGAACTTAAACAATGAAATTTTAATGAGTCCACTAAATATTCATGACAATTGTGGCAAATGGTCAAAAAAGACAGCGAAATTGATGGAATAATTCAATTAAGAGATTAAATGCGGTGAGAAATCATCGCCTTTTTTTGGAAATGATAAAAGATGGATATACAATTTGATTATTTATTGTGTAAAATTAATAAGCAATTCATTTTATTCATGTGGAGCTAATTAGGGATAGGAAGTTGCTGGTTTAAGATTGCGTTCACCTTCTACAAGTCAATGATTATAGGAGTAGTAAATGAATTCATTTATTCATTTATTAAACAAATTAAATATTCACCGTCTTTGCTCGTTACAGCTTTAAATTGTTGAATCCTCAAATTCATAGAATCAAATCGTTCACCATCGAAGATAGCAGCGCAGCTAAATCATGACATAATACAATTAACCAATTAAAAACCTATCTTTGCACCTAATACAGAATTTCCTTTTGATAATACAAAGTCATTTTCTGACAACAATTTATACATGCAATTTAGTGAATTAAACATTATTGAACCAATTCTTAGAGCAATTCAAGAAGAAGGTTACACAACTCCTACGCCTATACAAGAACAAGCTATACCGTTGGTTTTAGATGGTAACGACCTGATGGGTTGTGCACAAACGGGAACAGGTAAAACCGCTGCTTTTTCCATTCCGATACTTCAACTTTTAAGTCAAAATAAAGAATACACCGGAAAAAAGAAGATTAGAGCTTTGATTGTTACACCAACGCGTGAATTAGCAATTCAAATCGATGAAAGCTTAAAAGCTTACGGACGTTATGCCGGATTAACAAGTACCGTGATTTTTGGCGGCGTAAATCAAAACAAGCAAACGGGCGTTTTAAAAAATGGTGTGGATATATTAGTAGCAACACCGGGAAGGCTATTGGATTTAATGACACAAGGATTTATTTCTATCCGCGATGTGGAAATCTTTGTTTTAGATGAAGCGGATCGCATGCTGGATATGGGATTCATCCACGATGTAAACAAACTTATTCGCGCTTTGCCTGACAAGCGACAGAATTTATTTTTCTCGGCTACAATGGCGCCAGAGATTTTGAAATTGGCTGGAACAATACTACGTGATCCAATTCGTGTAGAGGTTACTCCTGTTTCTTCTACAGCAGAAATTATCAAACAATCGTTGTATTTTATCGATAAAGGAAACAAAAACGCCTTGTTGGTAGATATTTTGAACGAAGTGGATGCAACATCTGTTTTGATTTTTACCCGAACAAAACACGGAGCAGACAAAGTAGTGAAACACTTAGTAAAACATGGCATAAAATCGGATGCAATCCACGGAAATAAAAGCCAAAATAACCGCCAGCGTGCGCTTAGCAATTTTAAAGACAAGTCGATTCGAGCATTAGTTGCAACGGATATTGCCGCACGCGGAATCGATGTAGAAGAAATGGAATTGGTGATTAATTTTGAATTACCGAATATTTGTGAAACGTACGTTCATCGAATTGGAAGAACGGGTCGCGCTGGAAACAAAGGGACTGCAATTTCATTCTGCGATTACGAAGAAAAGGCATATTTAAAAGATATCGAAAAATTGATTCATACCACTATTCCAGTAATAGAGAATCACCCGTATCCAATGGAAGTTTTCGTTGTCGAGAAAAAAGAACAACGTGGCGCTCGACCTCCAAGAGAACCGAGAGCTGGTGCAAAGAAACCGCGTCCAACAGTGGAACAAAAACAAGCTTCTGCAAAGAACAAAGGAAAAAAAACCTGGTTCGGTAAAGGAGACAGATATTAATTTTAATGCGTTATGCGTCTTTAATTAGAAACGCATAACGCATTTATCTTTTAAAAATAAAACCATTTTCAACTACCAAATCGCTTTCTATATTATTCAAATAAAGCGATCCAGTTCCCAAACCTTGTGGTAATTCGTTAACATATTCCGCAGTAAATTGACAAATCGCATTCAAACCAATATTTGATTCTAGTGCAGATGTCATCCACCAAGAAATTTTTCGTTCTTCAGCAAGTTTAATCCATTCTTTTGAGCCTGAAATTCCACCGTGTAAACTGGGTTTTAGAATGATATAATGCGGGTGTATCGTCTCTAAAATCTCCATTTTCTCAGATATATCGAAAATCCCTATTAATTCTTCATCCAATGCAATTGGAGTAGGAGTGGAAGCACATAATTCTTTCATCGCTGCCCAATTTCCAGGTTTTATGGGCTGTTCAATTGAATGAATCTTTAATTCTGCCAGTTTTTCTAGCATTTTAGGTGCATCTTGTGGTGAAAAAGCACCATTCGCATCCACACGCAAGGTTATTTCCTTCTCGGAATATCTCGCACGAATAGATTCTAATAGTTGGTACTCTTTGTCGAAATCCGTTGCTCCAACCTTCATTTTCAAGGTTGTGAATCCTTCCGAAAGTTTTTGTTCAATTTGTTCCCGCATGAAATCTTCACTTCCCATCCAAATCAAACCATTAATGGGTAGTTTTTTATTTCCAGTTGCGAAGCTATTTTTAAAAATAACACCTTCACCGCCATTTTTAAGATCCAAAAGTGCTGTTTCCAATCCGAATTTTATGGAGGGATGGGTTTCCAAAAAAAGATGATTTTCAGATCCGGCGTCAAAATTCACACCATCCCTTTCTAAAATCGCACAAAAGCTCTCTATTTTTCGCTCAAAACTTTCCAAATCTTTAAAGTCAGGGGATAAACCTTCTAGAATACTGATTTCGCCAATTCCAGATGTATTACCGTCTGAAAGTTTCAGAATCCAGCTGTTTTTAATTTGCATAACCCCGCGACTTGTGCCTGCAGGATTTTTAAATTGCAATTTAAGATGGGTAAATGTTGCTTTCATAGCTTAATGTTACTGTTTTGGGCAATTTTTGATGGAAATCCTCCAGGAGATCAACGAACAAACGAATTGAATCAACCAATCATCAAGCCAATAGCGGTTAAAACCGCAATACCGAAAGTGGCAAGTGCAACTTTTTTCAATTCGGGATCAAATTCTTTAGGATCTCGTGTCTGCATAACTTTCCGCAAGTGAATAATTAATACCAATCCTGGAATTAAACCAATATTTGCAATTGGATGTTTTAACTGAGCAATGAAAATGTAGTGACAAATCAGGCCACTTATAATAAGGAAAGCATGGTATATTTTTGCGGCATTTCCACCAATTAGTACCACGAATGTTTTTTTGCCTGAATTTTTATCGTTCAAGCGATCGCGCATGTTGTTTAAATTGAGAACCGCAGTGCTCAAAAGTCCAATACATGTTGCCGGAAGAAGCAAATTCCATGCAATTGTTTTAGCAAAAAGTGGATATACACCCAAAACGCTGACATATCCAAAAAATAAAAACACCATTATATCCCCAAAACCATTGTAACCGTATGCTTTTTTTCCAATTGTATACGTTATAGCAGCGATAATACTCGCGATAGCCAAACCAACATACAACCAAAGAATGGAAATAGGAAGATTTTGCGTTCCAATAAATATTAGACTTACAGCCGAAATAGCACTCAATAGTGCGGTAATTAAAATTGCAATTTTCATTTCGTGAGCGGAAATTACGCCAGACTGAACGGAACGAAGCGGTCCAACACGGTCAGAATTATCTGTTCCTTTTAAACTATCACCAAGATCATTCGCAAAATTGGATAGAATCTGAAAAAGAATGGTAGTCAACATCGCAAGTGTGAAAATTTCTAAACTCCAATGGCCATTAAATTTTGCAATAAAAGAACCGAGAATTATACCAGAAAGTGAAAGTGGCAAGGTGCGCAGGCGCAAAGCTTTGATCCATGCTTGATTTTTTGTCATGGTACAAATGTAAGAGAAGAATTTTTAATATTTCCGATAGCACTAGCAATTCTGACTGTATCTTTACAATTAGTATAGTCATTTGTAATTTTTCCTAAAAATATTTAAGAACATTTATTTCAATTGTTATTGCTTTAAGCTCTTGCTTACAAGTAATCCGTTTTTGGAACTTAAAACGGAAAGTATTCAATTCTTGCATTACAAAAGCATAAGTCTTGTCTTCAATTACTATCTTTGATCAAAATTTTTAAACAATGCGATTAATTTCTGCTTTAGAATTGCACCATGCAATGAAACAAGGACAGTCGTTCGAAATAATTGATATACGCGAGCCATACGAATATGCTGCAGCGAATATTGGTTCAACTCATATTCCAATGGGTGAGATTTGTAATCGAACAACGGAACTTCCAACTCAATCAAACATCGTTATTATGTGTCGATCCGGAAAAAGAGCCGAAGCAGTAGCAAATATTTTAATGACCGAATATTCTATCCCAAATGTATTTGTTTTGGATGGTGGAATTTTGGCTTGGAAAGATCAAATTGATGCAACTTTAGATTTAGATTGATGGAAGTTTTAAAATCAATACTAGACTTTTTTCTGCACCTGGATGATCATTTATTTACGATGATTCAAGATTATGGATTGTGGATTTATGCGATTTTGTTTCTGATAATTTTCGTAGAAACAGGTTTGGTGATTATGCCATTACTTCCAGGTGACTCTCTATTGTTTGCAGCAGGAACATTTTGTGCAGGCGTAACCAATGACCTTGGTGAAACAGCGGAACTAAACCTTTGGGTTGTGCTTGGATTATTAATCCTTGCTGCCGTTTTAGGGGACGGGTTAAATTACTTTTTTGGTAAAACCATAGGGTTGAAGGTTTTGAAGTGGAAAATCAGTGGCCGACAAATCGTAAAGCAAAAATATATAGATCAGACCCATGCATTTTATGAAAAACATGGTTCAAAAACGATAATAATCGCTCGGTTTGTACCGATTGTTCGAACTTTTGCTCCATTTGTCGCTGGAATTGGAGAAATGAGTTACCGAAAATTTATTCAGTTTAATATTATAGGCGGAATAAGTTGGGTTTTAGGACTTACGCTCTTGGGCTATTTCTTCGGTAATTTGCCAATTATCCAAGAGAATTTTGAAACGGTAATTTTTGGAATTATTGCGCTTTCAATTTTACCTATGCTTTTTGAACTCGTAAAAGCAAAACTGAATTCCAAAAAAGAGAAATGAAGATTTATGGACTTTTAGGTCAATCACTTGGGTATTCGTTTTCAAAATCTTTTTTTGAGGAATATTTCAAAAAGAATGCGATAGAAGCTCACTATTCAAATTTTGAGATACAAACTTTAGCTACTTTAGAAGAAGTTTTTCAAAAGAATCTTTCAGGATTGAACGTTACCACTCCTTATAAAGAAGCAATAATGCCATTTTTGGATGAGCTATCTCATGAAGCAAAGGAAATAGGAGCTGTTAATGTAGTGAGATTTTTGAATGGTAAAAAAATTGGTTACAACACGGATGCCTATGGATTTCAGCAATCTATAAAACCGTTTCTTACCAATAGACACGAGCGCGCTTTAATTTTAGGAACAGGTGGTGCATCAAAAGCGGTTGCATATGTTTTTAAGTCTATTGGAATGGATGTGATTTATTGCTCCAGGGAACCCCAATCGGATAACGAGTTTCCATACTCAGCAATAAATGAACACATGTTGAACGCTTGCAAAGTAATTGTGAACTGCACACCTTTAGGAACATTTCCAAACACGGAAGAAATGGTTGATTTTCCTTTTGAAGGGTTAACTTCCGATCATTTGGTGGTTGATTTGATTTATAATCCATCAAAAACAAAATTCCTACGCAAAGCGGAAGAAAATGGTGCGGTTATATTAAATGGCGAGTCCATGCTCAAAGAACAGGCGCTTAAAGCTTGGGAAATTTGGAACAAGGAATAGCCACTTATTCTAATAAATGAATTATGCCAAATGAACTTAAAGCATATATCGCAAAAGGGGAATCCGTTCGACAAATTTTTCTTCCAAAAACGGTAAGTTATAATGAAATTGCACAATTGTTGGTTGCTTTTGCCAATTCAGAAGGCGGTAGATTGTGGATTGGTCTAAAAAAAAACGGCAAAATAATTGGCTGTGATCCAAATGAGGAGTTACTCAAGTTGCAGGAATCAGCAAAATCATTCTGTAAGCCTGAAATGAAATTCACCTCAAAAATCTGGAAAGAAGATTTCAGGTTAGTTTTGGAAATTAAGGTAAGCGAAGCGGATACTAAACCGTATAAGTCAAAAGATAAATTGGGGACATGGCTTCCTTATATACGTGTTCAGAAGGAAGTTTTGCTTGCGAATAAAATTCTAGTTGGATTATGGGTACTAAAAAAGAATCCAGTCCCAAAGCCAACGTACCTTCAGATTGAATTAATATCGCTTCTCCAGCTTATAAAAGAGGAACAAATTGTTACACTTAGTAAATTGTATAGACTTTCAGATATCCCACTTAAAGAGGTAGACAGATTTCTAACGTTATTAATTAGTTGGGAAATGGTTGACATGGTCATGAATTTAGATACTACCCAATATCAAATCAGTAAATAATACGCTGATTTTTAATGATAAATGGGATCTTTTAAAAACATAAAGTTTCTTAAAAAATTATAAAACACAACAAATTCCATTTTAAAGTGTTACATTTAAAAATATTTTAAAATTAGTATAATAATAATGGGAAGACCAGCTACAAGACCGGCAAGATTGCGAAATGGGTTTTACATTGAGGTAAAAACTCAAGGCAGTAGTGCCATTTTGGTGAGACGTGATACGAAAGAACAAATGTTCATGGCCGCAGAAGATTATGCAAGAACCAAAAATGTCACAATTCGTGGAGAAATGCGAAATGACAAATGGATAGAGTGTTAAATTACTAAGGTCTTCGAAAGAAGGCCTTTTTTTTTACTAATTTTTTGCGCAAACAATTTATCCTTTGCAAAATTCAAGTTGTCTAAGACATTCATTTATTAAATTAATAAGCAGAAGGTTAAACATAAATTTGTCATTTGTTCTCGTATTAAAAACTTTGAACTATATTTTTCGTGTCCTTTAATACTTTTTGTAATCCCATTTGGATTGATTTTTATTACAATCAGATTTAATAGTATGTTGCAGTTTTTCATCCGAAGCCTTGGGAAATGTAGAATAATTCTGTGAATATTCAACACGAACCCTCCGTAATCCAATAAAAACGTTTTAGTTAAGTTATGTTTTTCAGGCAGTTAGTTGCTTTGTGTTTATTTTTTCAAAAAAAGATTGTTGAAAACCCTTGTTTAAATAAAAAGAGTATCTATCTTTGCACCCCGCTTACAACGGTAGGAGGGATTAAGGTTTGAGATTTTTGGATTAGTATTAGTAAGTTTGGATTAGTATATATTTAAGTTGAAAGAAATAAATAAAAAATAAATCACAAATAGCTTGCTAGAATAAAAATACTGATTACCTTTGCAACCCGAATCTAGCGAGATAGGGTTTTAATACAAGTAGAAATAAAGTATATAGGATTAGAGTAGTTGATACTTTCTAAGTACTACCATACAAGTTCTTTGATAGATTGAGAAATAAGGAAACAGCGTAAGAATTAAATTAAACGAGCCACAACAAAATTCAAAGTTTTATACAACGGAGAGTTTGATCCTGGCTCAGGATGAACGCTAGCGGCAGGCCTAACACATGCAAGTCGAGGGGCAGCATAAAATAAGCTTGCTTATTTGGTGGCGACCGGCGCACGGGTGCGTAACGCGTATGCAACCTACCCTGTACTGAGGGATAGCCCGAAGAAATTCGGATTAAGACCTCATAGCACTATATTACCGCATGGTAAATTAGTTAAAGGTTACGGTACGGGATGGGCATGCGTCCTATTAGCTAGATGGTAAGGTAACGGCTTACCATGGCTACGATAGGTAGGGGGCCTGAGAGGGTGGTCCCCCACACTGGTACTGAGACACGGACCAGACTCCTACGGGAGGCAGCAGTGAG
>CAIYXD010000344.1 GCA_903930085.1 uncultured Flavobacteriia bacterium | reverse complement strand
GGTGGTAAATTATTGTCTAATTCTTGAATGCCATCGTAATCGTGGTGCATCAAGATGTTATGTTCCTCTTCAATTGGAACAACATCCGTTAGTATTTTACTGATTTTACGGGTTGTGCTTTTTGCAACAACAACTTGAATTACCTTTGGCTTTTTGACCATCCCAAGAAAATCTTTGAACATGCGACGCAAATACAATAACACACCGAGCAAGACAAAATTTATCGCTACCATCAGATAAATATCACTGCTTTCTACCAAGAGCCAAGGCATGTCTTTTTCTGCTTCACCAGGTTGCATAAATGTTAGCGCGTAGGATGGAGAAGATAAAAATAGAGTTCCAAAGGCAATCAATACCGCAAGAAGTGTTGTGGAATCATTTTGTGATTTTTCAGCCAATTTATTTTTGAAAAAATCAGATTTTATAAAAGTGGTAATTGTAGTGGATAATATTACAATTGCAATTAGCAATAGGATAATTGTGAAGGAAAGCCAGTAAAATAAAGTAAGGTTTTCTTTGTAGTTGGGTACAATCTTTTTTTCGGGTAAGTTACCAGTATTCGCAACCGTATCTGCCGCCGGCGCAACTGCGGCAGTGTAATTGTCAACAAACGTTAATATCGCATCAACTTCTGCATTCGTTAAAACTTGCGCTGTCATTGCTGAAGCACTGTAATCTTTAATTGCGTTTGCCATTTGACTTTTACCACCAGCAATTAGATTCGCAGGATTTTTAACCCACTCATAAAGCAACTCTGCTTCTCCGGCATCGGACCATTTTTTAAGTACGCCTTTTAAAATAGGTCCTGTCGAATTTTTATCTACGATATGGCACGCATTACATTTTGCTTTAAACAATTGTTCCCCATCTTGTGCATGTATTTGTTGCGTGCAAAATAATAATGCAAAGGCGAACAAATGTATAGTGAAATATTTTTTCATGATTTTCTTATTTTATAATCATCAGTCGTTAATAGGAGAATGGCCTGCAAGTTTGATATCCACTGTTCCTTCATCCTCAAATGGAATGTCACTTAATTCTTCAACTTGCGATTTTGACATGCGTATTACGCGCACAATAACAAGTGCAAAGAACAAAACGAAAATTAATAAGGACAGCATTGGGAATATTTCTACGCCATCTATGGTGGTCAAATTATGTTTAATGAATCGTAACATAGCTGCTAGTTTTTAGCGGTTGGTTTATCCGCGTTTTGTTTCACTTTAATATCCATTCCAAGTCTTTGCAAATAAGCAATCAAGGCAACAATTTCTTTTTTCTTCAGATTTGCTATTTCTTTTGGAATATTTAAACTTTTCTGCACTTCTTTTGGAAGATTTTTAACGATATCTGTGGCAATCCATTCTGCTTGAATCTTCAAATCTTTTAGTGCGATTTTATCGTATCCTTTTGGATAAGGCACGCCAAGCGTTTGCATCGCTCGGATTTTTCTGTCTAAAATGGAGACATCTAAATCATTTGTTTTCATCCAAGTATAAGCAGGCATGATAGAACCTGGTGAAACTTCTTTTGGATTTACCATGTGGCGGTAATGCCAATAATTACTTCTCAAACCTCCTTCGCGCGCCAAATCTGGACCTGTACGTTTTGAACCCCATTGGAATGGGTGATCGTAAACAAATTCACCTGATTTGGAATATTCACCATAACGCGCTGTTTCAAATCGCAATGGTCGAACCATTTGAGAGTGACAATTGTAACAGCCCTCTTTTACATAAAGATCTCTACCTTCCAATTCCAAAGGAGTGTATGGCTTCACACTTGCAATTGTTGGCACATTGCTTTTTACAATAAGCGTTGGAATTATTTCTACTAATCCTCCAATTGCTACCACAACGATTGCTACCACCATAAACCGAATTGGTTTTCTTTCGATTGCTCTGTGCCAATATTCGCCCTTTACTGGCACATATTTTGTTTGTTGTAACATTGGTGCTTCTGCCGCTTCATTCTCAAGGAAATTACCGGATTTAGCTGTTTTAATTAAGTTGTAG
>CAIYXD010000343.1 GCA_903930085.1 uncultured Flavobacteriia bacterium | reverse complement strand
TCCAAATTGGACGCTTCCAATGCTTCTGAACTAAAGTCTGAACTAATTTTATTGAATAAAAACGGTGTCAATAATGTCATTATGGATTTGAGCGCAACAAAGTATTGTGACTCTTCCGGCCTGAGTGCTATTCTTTCCGCAAATCGCCTATGCAAGGATTCAAATGGTCGTTTTATACTTTGCGGTTTACAGTCAAATGTATTTAAGTTAATCCAGATTTCTCAGTTAGACCAAGTTTTAGCTATTACAGCGAGTAAAGAAGAAGCACTTGAGGCATTGCATTCGTGAACTTTGAAGTAACAATACTCGGAAGTGGCGCAGCAATTCCAACGCTTAGAAGAAATCCAACCTCCCAATATGTTGTGTGTAACGACAGACATATTTTAATCGATTGTGGAGAAGGGACGCAAATGCAACTCCGAAAGTTCGGAATAAAATTCCAACGTATTTCTCATATTCTAATTTCCCATTTACACGGCGATCATTTTTTTGGTTTGGCCGGTTTATTAAGTACGATGCATTTGATGGGACGAGACAAGGGAATCACTGTTTATGGTCCGGAAATGCTAGAAAAACTGATTCGAAGCCAACTGGAAGCTGGCGGTGCAAGATTGGATTTTGAGTTGGTTTTTATCCCGCTGAATGGAAAAGATTCCAAATTGATTTTTGAAGATAACGTAATAGAAATTCATACTTTTCCACTCAAACATAGAATTCCAACGAATGGCTTTTTGATTAAGGAAAAAATAAAAGAAAGACCTTTAATTTCCGAAGCGATAAAAGGATCTGGATTGAAGTTGGAACATTTGCCACGGTTGAAAAAAGGTGAAAATGTAACACTAGAATCGGGCGAAATAGTGGATTTTGAGGATTTCACTTTACCGCCAAAACCTAGTTTTTCTTACGCTTTTTGCTCTGATACGTGTTATTGGGAAACCATTGTCCCTCACATAAAAAACGCAACTGTTCTGTACCACGAAGCAACTTTTATTGAAAGGGATTCCGAAAGAGCCAAAGCAACATTTCACACTACGTCAGCACAAGCAGCAAAAATTGCGACCCAAGCAAATGTGCACAAATTACTGCTTGGACATTTAAGTGCGCGCTACGAGAATCCAGATACACATCTTACAGAATCAAGTGCTATTTTCCCAAATTCCGAGGTGGTCGAAGATGGTCGAAGTTATCCAATTTCCCGATAGGTCTTTTTCAACCTTCAATCGTTCAAAAGTCCTAATAACTTGCTGTTTAACATTGCGCTACTCTTGTTATTTTTGTTTGTTATGCATCAAGGTGAAATAAATGGCTGAAAATCAATATACGGAAGACAATATACGTTCGCTAGACTGGAAGGAGCATATTCGTCTGCGTCCCGGTATGTATATTGGGAAACTCGGCGATGGCGCTGCTGCCGACGATGGGATTTATATTCTTGTGAAGGAAGTTGTGGATAATTGTATCGATGAGTTCGTCATGGGAAATGGTAAACGCGTCGATATCAAAGTCAAAGACGGTAAGGTTATTGTGCGCGATTACGGTCGTGGAATTCCATTGGGAAAAGTAATTGACTGTGTTTCGCAAATTAATACCGGAGGGAAATACGATTCTAAAGCATTTAAAAAATCGGTCGGACTGAATGGGGTAGGAACAAAAGCTGTAAATGCACTTTCTGCTCATTTTATGGTGTATTCTGTTCGCGAAGGACAAAAAAAACAAGCCGCTTTTGTGCGTGGTGAATTAATCGAAGATTCCCCAATAACGGCAACGGATGAACAAAACGGAACCTACGTTGAGTTTATTCCGGATGATGTGATTTTTAAAAAACACGCTTTTAAAACGGCATACCTGGATAAAATGATGTGGAATTATTGCTACCTAAACAGAGGCTTAGCAATGTATTACAACGGAGAAAAGTTCCAGTCCAAAGACGGGTTGAAAGACTTATTGGAAAATAATATGGATGGCGATCCGCTTTATCCAATTATTCACCTGGAAGGCGATGATATTGAAGTTGCTTTTACACATGGAAGAACATATGGAGAGGATTATTATTCTTTCGTGAATGGACAACATACAACACAAGGTGGAACACACCAAAGTGCTTTCAGAGAATCCGTGGCGAAAGTAATCCGAGATTTTTACAATAAAAACTACGAAGCATCCGATATTCGCCAATCAATCGTTGCTGCAATCGCAGTAAAGGTAATTGAACCGGTATTTGAATCCCAGACCAAAACAAAACTTGGATCGCAGGAAATTGAACCGGATGGTAAATCTATGCGGGCATTTATCAATGATTTCCTGAAAGATAAACTGGACAATTATTTACACCGAAATCCAGATGTTGCGGAATTAATCGAACGAAAAATTAAGCAATCCGAGCGGGAACGCAAAGAATTATCGGGCATTCGAAAAATTGCACGCGATCGCGCGAAAAAAGCAAACCTGCACAATAAAAAACTACGGGATTGCCGATCGCATTTAACGGATTTGAAAGATGAACGTCGCGAACAAACAACATTATTCATAACCGAGGGAGATTCTGCAAGTGGATCCATCACAAAATCCAGAGATGTAAATACACAAGCTGTTTTCTCTTTGCGTGGAAAGCCGCTAAACTGTTATGGATTAACAAAGAAAATTGTTTACGAAAATGAGGAATTCAATCTCTTGCAAGCAGCGCTGGATATTGAAGAAGATATGGATAATTTGCGTTTCAATAATATTGTAATTGCAACAGATGCCGATGTGGATGGCATGCACATTCGAATGTTATTGTTGACTTTCTTCCTGCAATTTTTCCCAGATTTAGTGAAGCGAAACCATGTGTACGTTTTGCAAACACCACTTTTCAGAGTTAGAAATAAGAAAAAAACAATCTATTGTTATTCGGAAGATGAGCGACGTTCTGCAATGGCAGAATTAGGTAAAAACCCTGAGATTACAAGATTCAAAGGTCTGGGTGAAATTTCTCCAGATGAATTCAAACATTTTATCGGTGCGGATATTCGATTAGAACCAGTTTTCTTATCGAAGGATGCAACGATTGATTCTATCTTGTCCTATTATATGGGGAAAAATACTCCCGAACGACAAGATTTTATTATCGATAATTTACGGGTAGAAAAAGATATTGTGGAAGTATTGGAAGAAAAAGAAGATACGGATAACCTTGAAATTGCTTCATAAAAATGGCGGAAGACGAATTGGAAGAGCAGGATGATAATCTAGCAAACGAGGATAACGAGAACCAGGATAATGAAACTCCTGAGAGCGATAAAAGTCCTTTTGAAAGTAAATTGGTCGACGATAAAATTGTTCCTGTCGGAGGATTGTACGAAAGTTGGTTCTTGGATTACGCAAGCTATGTAATTCTAGAAAGGGCGGTTCCTTCTTTGTACGATGGTTTAAAACCTGTTCAACGCAGAATTTTGCATTCCATGAAGGAAATGGATGATGGGCGCTATAATAAAGTTGCGAATATTATCGGGAATACTATGAAATACCATCCGCATGGCGATGCTTCTATTGGCGATGCGTTGGTGCAATTGGGACAGAAAGATTTATTGATCGATTGCCAAGGAAACTGGGGAAACACATTGACAGGCGATGGCGCTGCTGCAGCGCGTTACATAGAAGCGCGTTTATCCAAATTTGCTTCGCACGTTGCGTTTAATGCAAAAACAACCAATTGGCTTTCTTCTTACGATGGTCGAAACAAAGAACCGGATCAATTGCCAATGAAATTTCCTTTGCTTCTCGCGCAAGGTGCTGAAGGAATTGCAGTTGGAATGGCATGTAAGTTTTTGCCACATAATTTCATAGAGTTGATTGATCAGTCAATCAATCATTTGAGAGGTAAGAAAATTGAGCTTTTACCGGATTTTCCAAATGGTGGAATGGCGGATTTCACGAATTACAACGATGGACTTCGTGGCGGAAAAGTGCGGGTTCGTGCAAAAATCAAAAAGGTAGACAACAAAACGCTTGTAATACATGAAATCCCTTTCGGCACAACGACTGGATCTTTAATAGAATCGGTATTAAAAGCGAATGAAAAGGGAAAGATTAAAATAAAAAAGATTGAGGACAATACTTCTGCAAATGTTGAAGTGATAATCCATTTAGCGCCAGGTGTTTCGCCGGATAAAACGCTGGATGCATTGTACGCGTTTACGGATTGTGAAGTTTCTATTTCTCCTAATTCAACCATTATTGATAAGGATACGCCTCGTTTTATGGGCGTAACAGAGATTCTGAAAGTGAACACGGATACAACAGTTCGCTTATTGAAATTGGAACTTGAAATTCGTTTGGATGAGTTGGAACGACAATGGCATTTTTCTACTTTGGAGAAAATATTTATCCGAGAAGAAATGTACATCGATTTCAAATTATACCACGATAGAGAAACATTGTACACGTATTTGTTTGATCGATTTAAAAAGTTCAAAAAAGATTTCATTCGTGAAATTGTAGAGGAAGATTTACAAAAGTTGACGCAAATCCCAATGATTCGTATCACGCGATTTGATTCTTCGAAAGCGGATGATCTTTTATTGAAAATTGAAGAGGAAATGGTGCAAGTAAAGGAAAAACTTGCAAATCTTATTGAATATACGATTGATTACTATAAAGATTTGAAAAAACGCTTCGGTGAAGGTAAAGAGCGTAAAACAGAAATTAAAATATTTGACACGATCAATGCTTCCAAAGTAATAATTGCCAATCGAAAATTATACGTCGATTACGAGGAAGGATTTATTGGGTATGGATTGAAAAAGACGGAGGCGATTAACGATTGTTCTGAAATTGATGATGTTATCATTTTCTTTGCAACCGGTAAAATGATGGTGACAAAAGTTGCGGAGAAGAAATTTGTTGGAAAAGGAATAGTACACGCCGACGTATGGAAAAAAGGCGATAAACGAACTATTTACCATTTGATTTACCAAGATGGAATTGGCGGATCGGCAATGATGAAACGGTTTTATGTAAATTCCATTACCCGAGATACGGAATACGATTTGTCCCGTGGCACAAAAGGATCTAAAATGTTGTATTTTTCCGTGCATCCAAATGGTGAACGAGAAGTTGTGACAATTTTATTGCGACCGCGACCACATTTGAAGCGCCTGCGTTTTGATGTCGATATGGGTGAATTGTTAATCAAAGGTCGCCAGTCGGCAGGGAATCGCGTTACCAAAGAAATTGTTCAGAAAATCACGCAAAAAGAAGTTGGTGGATCAACGCTCGCAGCACGCAAAATTTGGTTTGATACCGTTGTCGGCAGATTAAACGACGAAGAAAGAGGAACTTTCCTAGGTTCATTTAAAGGGGAAGATAAGATTCTTACACTCTACAAAACTGGGGAATACCGCTTGACGAATTTTGACCTTTCTAACCATTTTGATGAGGATATGATTCACATTGAAAAGTGGCATCCACACCGCGCAATTTCTGCTGTTTACTATGATAGCGAGCGCGATTTGCATTTTGTGAAACGTTTTCAGTGCGAGGTTACTTCGGATAAAAAAGTTTCTTTCATCAGCGAAGGAGAAGGTTCCTACTTGGATGTAGTTTCTACTGCTTACCGTCCTAAAATCAAGATAATTTACAATAAGTTATTGAAGGAAACAAAAAATCTTCCCGACAACGAAATTCAATTAGCGGATTTTATTGATATCAAAGGAATGAAAGCACAGGGTAATCAATTGACAAAATTAAAAGTCAAAGAAATTGTTGTTGTGCCGCAAGATGAAATTGAAGAGCAATGGCCGGAAGAATTGAACCAAGTGGAAATTGGCGAAGCAGAAATGGACGATGAAGAGGAAGATTCAGACGAAGCGACCGATGGAACAACCGTGGAATGGGATCTCACAAAAAAAGACGATGAAGATGAAGAACAAATGAAATTGTTTTAACTTTAAGTATTCAATTCACTTTAAAATTTGCACATGAAAAACTACATCAATACCATCTTAATTGCTTGTTCTGTCATAATTGCTGGATATTTACTTGCTTCTGGTTATCAGAATAGAGCGAAAGTTTCGCAAGCAATTAGCGTTACAGGATCTGGAGAGGAAAACTTCACCAGTGATTTGATCGTTTGGCGTGCAAGTTTTTCCAAAAGAGATATGGTGCTCAAACAAGCCTATGCAGATTTGAATACGGATCAAAAGACTATTCGAAAGTATTTGACTTCCAAAGGAGTGAAATCGGATGAAATTGTATTTGAAGCGGTAGATATTCAAAAGGATTTTAACTACGATTACGACGAAAATGGTCAATTGAGAAATACAATTTTCAATGGATACAGTTTGTCCCAAAGTTTAAAAATTCAATCCAAAAATGTAGATGTTGTAGAGAATATTTCTCGAGAAGTCACTGAATTGATTGACGCAGGAGTGGAATTGAATTCTTTTGCACCAGATTATTACTATACCAAATTAGCGCAATTAAAAATCAAAATGATTGAAGCAGCAACCAAGGATGCTAAAAATCGTGCAGAAAAAATTGCAGAGAACGCCGGCGGAGTTTTGGGAAGTTTGAAAAATGCAGATATGGGCGTTTTTCAAATAACCGGAGAAAATACACAGGAGGAATTTTCGTGGGGAGGAAACTACAATACTTCTTCTAAGAAAAAGACCGCAAATGTTACGATTCGCTTGAAATACGAAATAAAATAGAACTTTTTTATTAGATGATTCTGTCAGGTTTTAATATGCTTCGTACCAACTAAAATTTGAGTTTACTATTTTAGATTTATCCTTCTTCAAATGGGATAGAAAGGCTTGCGCCACAGGAGAATGTTTTTTTCCTTTCAACCAGATCAATTGCCAGGTTGTAGTAATTGGAAGTCCTGCTATTGGTATTATTTGAAGTTCCTTATTGTGCAATTCATTTCGAATTCCGATTAAGGGCATGATGGAATATCCTAATCCCGCTAAAAGGGCTTGTTTTACAGCTTCGTTAGATGTTAATTCCATTTTTTTCAAGACAGATATCTTGTTCTGCTCAATAAATCTTTCCATTATTTGTCGCGTTCCTGACCCTTTTTCTCGAAAAATCAATGGCAGATCTTTGAATATCCCTTCCGGGCTTGTTCCTTTTCCTAAATTGGTTTTACCGACCAAAAATAATTTGTTTTGAAGAAGATCCAGCTTTTCAAAATTTAGTGAATCCGCCACAATAGAAACCAAAGCAAAATCTACTTCGTTATTTTCTAAAGACTGCATTACTTTGTTTTTATTGGCAACATCCATTTGAAGTTCAATTCCTGGATGGCGCTTCATGAAATCCGCAAGAAAAAAGGGCATAACATATTTTCCAGTTGAAACGACTGAAAACTTTATGCGACCAGCTAAATGAGCTTTATAAGCCATTGTTTTATAATTGATTGCGTATACTTGATTGAGTATGTTCTCTGCAGACTCCGCAATTTCTCTCCCAAAATCAGTAATGTATATTTTTCTACGTACAACTTCTGTTAAAGGAATATCGAATTGGTCTTGAAAGTTTTTTAGCTGAATCGAAACTGCTGGCTGTGTTAGGTTTAGCTCAACGGCTGCTCTCGTTACACTTTCGGTTTGAACTATTTTCAAAAATATTTTCAGTTGATTAAGCGTATAGTTCATAAATATAATTAATGAATTAGATTACAAATATAAATAAAAATTAATGAATTATAATTCTGAATTTTGTTGCATCCAAAGCAAGTTTGGCGCCGGAATAACTTCTAAAATTTAAAAAAAAAATGAATCGGAAACTAAAATTATCTTTAATTGACGGAAATTTCTCAGCAGAGGAAGCCAAAGAAATCTTGATAAATATCTATTCTACAAAGATAAATTTTCATGAAATGGCAAATTTCAGCTCTATGGAACGGTTTGGAGTGGAGAACACTGTTGCTGTAAAGAGAATTCAAATCTTACGAAAAAACATTGAAAAAATAGTTGAGCTGTTAGAGGAGATGAATGATAAGAACCAAAATTTTATAATTTCTTCGGAAATACATATCCGTTTGGAAGATAATCTCTAGTTACATGTTTCAAAATCGAAAACTTGTAATTGCTACAATGCATGAAAAGGAAAAAGTAATTGCACCCTTGATGGAAAAGGAATTTGGAATTTCGTGTTTTGTATCTCCGAATATAAATACTGATTCATTTGGAACTTTCTGCGGCGAAATCGAAAGATTGGATGACCCACTAAGCGCTGCAAGAGCAAAATGCTTGCAGGCAATGAAAGGAAGTTCGTGTGATTTAGGAATTGCTAGTGAGGGCTCTTTTGGTCAACATCCAACTATTTTTTTTGTTCCTGCAGATGACGAGATTGTAATTTTTATCGATAAAAAAAACGGTTTAGAAATAACTGCAAGGGAATTAAGCACCGAGACGAATTTTAAAGGGGCACTTATTCATAATGAACAGCAATTGACCGAATTTGCAGAATCTGTTGGTTTCCCTTCCCATGGAATAATTGCAAGAAAAAATCAAATCGAGTTTACTGGGATCCAAAAAGGAATTATTTCGTGGGAAAAACTCAAGGATACTTGCTTTGATTTCATTCAAAATTACGGAAGTGTTTACCTTGAAACGGATATGCGCGCAATGTATAACCCAACGCGGATGAAGGTAATAGAGCGTGCAACACAAAAATTAGTGGACAAAATTAATTCGTGCTGTTCTAATTGTGGTACGCCTGGATTTGACGTTTCGGAGGTGAAGAAAGGTTTACCATGTTCGTTTTGTAGTTTCCCAACACAAAGTACGATGAGTTGGATCTATTACTGTCAAAAATGTGAATTCACAAAAGAAGTGCTGTATCCCACGCAAAAAATGGAGGAAGAACCAATGTATTGTGATGTTTGTAATCCCTGAAAAAAGTTTATAATGATTACCAAAAATATAGCACTAGCGAGAGACGTTTTGGTGCAAGATGGAATTGTTGCAATTCCAACGGAAACGGTTTATGGATTAGCTGGAAACGCATATAGTGAAACAGCGGTAAAACAGATTTTTGGATTAAAGAAACGACCTTTTTTTAATCCATTGATTCTGCATATAAAGTCCATGGAATGTTTACATTCTGTTGCCAGAGAAATTCCAGAAGCTGCATTTAAACTTGCTTCTAGTTTCTGGCCAGGAGCATTAACCTTGGTTTTAAAAAAACAAGCGCACATTTCTGATTTAGTAACTTCAGGAATGGATACGGTAGCGGTTAGGGTTCCAAATCATCCCGTTGCTATGAAACTTTTAGAGCAACTTGATTTTCCTTTGGCTGCACCAAGTGCAAATCCATTTGGAAGTATTAGCCCGACTACGGCACAGCATGTTCACCACTATTTTGAGGAGACACTTTCCATTGTTTTAGATGGTGGAGCTTGTGAAAAAGGCATAGAATCTACCATTATCGGTTTCGAAAATGACGAGCCGGTTTTATATAGACATGGTGCTGTTTCCATTGAGGAAATTGAAATGGTTATTGGTAAGATTAAAATTTTTACCGAAAAAGCAGACAAACCCAACGCTCCAGGCATGCTTTCTAGACATTATGCGCCGAATACAGAAACCCATCTAGTGACAAATATTTCGGAATCAATACATTCTTTTTCGGATAAAAAAATCGGTTTGTTACTTTTTAAGGAAAAAAATAGTGATTCGCAAGATTGCTTATTTCAAGAAGTTCTGTCAACAACTGGCGATTTTGACGAGGCAGCAAGAAATGTTTATGCAGCTTTGCACCGGTTAGACCTGAGCGATGTTGATGTAATTCTTGTAGAAAAGTTGCCGGATATTGGAATTGGAAAATCGATAAACGATAGACTGAAAAGAGCAGTTAATAAAGAGTGAAAAAACATGAAATGCAACATAAAAAACTATTAAAACATGAATTTTAATTTATTAATTGAAAATTTAACCAATCCAGCTTTACTATTCTTTGCCTTAGGCATCCTTGCTGTATATTTAAAAAGCGATTTAGAAATTCCCCAAAATTCCTCCAAATTTATTTCACTCTATTTACTTTTTGCTATTGGATTTAAAGGAGGACAGGAATTATCACACGAACCACTTACCGCTGAAATTGGATGGTCTATGCTTTTTGGAATTGCAATTTCAATGGTTATTCCGATTTATACTTTTTTCATACTTAAACGAAAGTTGAATATTTACGATGCCGGAGCCATAGCTGCTACTTATGGTTCAGTAAGTGCTGTAACTTTTGTAACGTCGGTTTCCTTTTTAGAATCGCAGCAAATGGCAGTGCATGGTCATATGGTGGCAATCATGGCATTGATGGAATCGCCGTCTATTATAATTGGACTTTTACTAATTTCCCTTTTTAACACAGAAAATTCACCCAGCATAAAAAAACGAAATGTGCTCTCTCATTCTTTTACAAATGGTAGTGTTTTGTTAATTCTAGGTAGCTTATTAATTGGTTTTATTGCAAATGCAAAGCAAGCGGAAGGAATAAAACCTTTTACCAATGATCTGTTTAAAGGATTCCTTTCTATTTTTCTTTTGGATATGGGAATTACTAGCGGAAGAAAACTAAAAGATTTTTTCTCATTTGGTTGGTTTCCATTTCTTTTTGCCATTTTTATTCCCTTGTTTAACGGGAGTGTGATTGCAATTTTGAGCTCCTTTCTGACAGATGATTTTTCTAATCGTTTTATGTTTGCCATACTCGCTGCGAGTGCTTCATATATTGCGGTTCCTGCAGCTATGAAAATTTCTGTGCCAAAAGCAAATCCCGGGGTATTTATTCCCATGGCTCTAGCTGTAACGTTTCCTATAAATATTACCATTGGTATGCCTATCTATCTTTTAATTATTCAAAATACATAAATTGTTTACACAAAATAAATTTAGAGTAAAAGTCACTAAAAAAGTTCTTTTTTTTAAATCTCACACTATTCAACTTGTTCAAGTGTCTTTTCTTTTTTACTTTTGTTTCAGGGTGATTTCTCTCCGGATGTTGAAATGAGGAAAGGATGGATACTCTCCGCGATGAGTTTCAATCACACATCAAAAAACAATTTTATGCACACAACCATTTCAAATTTGACATCCGAACAATTAATTGAATTAGAAGACAAGCACGGAGCTCACAATTACCATCCACTTCCAGTCGTTTTGGCAAAAGGAAAGGGTGTTTATGTCTGGGATTTGGAAGGTAAGAAATATTTTGACTTTCTTTCCGCTTATTCTGCTGTTAATCAAGGACATTGTCACCCAAAAATTATCGGTTCC
>CAIYXD010000342.1 GCA_903930085.1 uncultured Flavobacteriia bacterium | reverse complement strand
CCATGCTGCAGTTCTGACAGTTCCAATTGCACACCAACAACATTTTCCTCCGAAAAAACGGTTTTTGACTGAACCAATTTTCCTTGTATATCAAAGATGAAAATATCCGTTAAATTGGAAGTATTGGTAGAATTATCAAAAGCAACCTGCAGGATTCCTTGCGTAGGATTCGGATAAATGTTCAGGATTTCGCCAATTGGTAATTCCAAGCATTCCATATACGCTCTACCCGGTGAACCGCCTTCACAACCAACAAACCAAGAACTTGCAGAATTAGGATCCGTATAGCCATTTTGGTATGCGTATTCCAAAGTGAAATCTTCATAAGATGGTTTATTCGCCCAACTATTCGTGCCTCCAAAAAGCACACTCGTTACTAATCGATTACTGGCATCGTATAAACGCAATGCATCCTCTGAATCAATTCCAAAAGCAAATGTTCCAATACGATTTTCAACCATTGGATGGCGGTTTTCGAAAAGTGCCAAGTCGTTATTCAAAACCAAGAAGCTACCCGCATTCAACGTTAACGCTGGAAAAGTGAAAACGTTGTCATTTTTTGCATCTTTAAAAGAATATCCTGTAATCTCGATTGGAAGGTTTGAATTATTGCGCAATTCCACCCAATCTCCCGCATTTACAGAGCTTAGTTCGTTGTTGTAATTTATTTCTGTAAACTGCACCGATTCATAGCAAGGCGTGTATGCTTTTCCTGGTGAACCGCCGATACAACCACAAAACCAAACAGAAGAATCCAATGTAGAACTTTGAAATAATTTATTCTCCAAACTTCTTCCCCAACCATCTGCACACACTGGGAATGGCAATTCATCTCTGTATTCCATCTGAATAGCAACTTGGTTGTAAGGATTATATAATTTAATAGAATCCATTTTATTGCTCCATGGAAATCCGGTTGCACCAACAAAATTGGACACGCTTGGGTATTCCAGTTTAAATAAATTGGTGTCCTGACAAACGACTAAGAATCCACCATTTGGAATGGTAACGCCATCTTCAAAGGAATATTTATCCCAGAATTTTTTGGATTTTAGGCTCCAACCGGTTAAATCAATCGGGGAATTACCATAATTGTGCAGCTCGATCCAATTTCCGCCATCCACAGATGCGTCTGGATTGTACTGGATTTCTGAAATCGTCAGACTTAAATCTTGAGCTGAACCACTGAACAATGCAACAAAAGAATCATCGTTCGCAATGTTCAATTCAATGCTATTGGTGTCTAATTCTCCTGCTGGAATCGTACTATTTGCTTGCCAATTAGCGAAGGTAAAACCTGGATTTGCTACCGCTGTAATTTTCACTGGAACACCATCAAAATAAACGCCTGTCCATGGCAATTCTTCTGGAATAATGGTGGAAATTTTAATGTAACCTGCATTTTCAGGCAAAACATTTAAATACACATCCACCGATTCTTCCAAACCAAACTCTGTAACTATTTGGCTGCGAACAACATTATTTCTATTTGAAAATTGATTCAATAAATCGTTTCGGATATTTGTATAATTATCCATACCACCTGACACATTTCCAGTCCATTTCTCAAAATGTCTTGGTAGTTCAGGTAACAACTGGTTATACATAGTGTCTACAATCGGGGTATAGTAGGAAGGTTGAAAAACCGAATTCATTAAATCCGCATAACGGTTCACGAAATAATTTTTGAATTGTGTGTTTTGCACCAATCCGTTGTAAATTTCCCAATACGCATTGGGTTGGTTCTCATTTCTGAAATAGTCAAAAATATTAGTGTTGTAATCGCTCCAGCCACCCAGTCCCAATTCCATGTCTTGGAGAAAAAACCGCCATTTATTTCCCGCTGTTCTGGTACGCGCAATTTTCATGTTATTATATACCCAGTCGCGGTTTGCAAACCAATTTTCTGCAGAAAGGTAATCCGCAAGGTTATACAGATCTATTTTTTCATTGCTTTTAGCGAAATAATCTGGTGCTGCAGGACTGTAGGAAGTAACAAAATTTCGCATGTTGTAAAATCCAGTATCGGAACCTTTCACGGTTCTCAAAACACCTGCACCATAGAAATAACTCACCGACAATAAATCCAAACTATCTGGATCATTGCCATAATTTTCTTCAAAATAGCCTTCGTTTGCTTTCTCCCGCAATTCATACACACCAAAATACTCGCCATTTACAAACGCTACAACAGGAGAATATGCTTGCGAGTTCGCATTGGATT
>CAIYXD010000341.1 GCA_903930085.1 uncultured Flavobacteriia bacterium | reverse complement strand
TCGCCGCTTGATGATACAATTGTAAGTGCACCTACTCCTGAACTTGTGCGGTAAATGGCATGTTTATTATTTGCACTTAAAACGGGTGAAAAAGTTGAGGTTGTTTCGTCATAGTTATTACGAACATTCGAACTACCTCCAGCCAATGATGTAAGACCGCTACTTGTTGCTTCTAATCCACTGAATAACTTACCAATACCTCCTGATCCCATTGTGATCGTAGGTGTTCCCGATACAATGATATCACCACCTGTTCCAATTCCGATTGCCGTACTTTTAGCTGCATTTAAAATCACGGCATCTGTTGATGTGCTAGTAGTGCTAATACTTCCAGCCAAAGAAATATTTCCAGCCAACGTTTCAACACGAATGGTACTCGACCCTGTTAAGCCTGTATTGCTTCCGACTGTTCCAATGGTTAAGCCACCTGAAACATCAACAATTTGTGTGGTACCAATTAAACTTCCTACTGCACCACCGGCCAAAGTGGCGAAATTATTAGAGATATTAGTAAGAGTGAAGGTTCCTGTTCCGTTGAGGGAAAGCCCCGATGAAACAATTGGTTGACTTTGAGTAACGGCAGTGGTAGCATAAAGACTCATGTCACTTCCGCTTGCGGTTAATGCTCCAGTAATTTCGATGGTAGCTCCATAAACATTTATAGGCCCTGCCACAGTGATGGCCGAATTTAGGTAGACGATAACTGTATTTCCAGATTTACCAATGGTTAATCCACTCAATGTTTGACTATTCTGATTCCAGGCGAAATAATCGGTTCCCACATTTTGTCCAAAACTTGTAGAAGCGGGTTTCCAATTTAGTGTTCCAGAAGTTGCTAATTTCGGATTATATCCACTAAAACTATACTTGTCATATTGAATCGTTATATTACTAGAACTAGTAGGAACTGCGCTTAAGGCTTTAGAACCCAAATAGAAATTATTATTAATATACCATCTTCCGTTTGCCACACCACCATCTTGTTTTCCTAATAATTGAATAGGACCGCTTTTTGCCAATATATTAGTTTCTCCTCTAAAAATTACATCATAAAAATCGGCAATTTGTTGTGAAGAGCTAATAGTAATTCCTCCTCCTTCACCAGTAGCTAATACCGAAAAGGTGTTTTCTGTTTCTATTCCTACTGCATCACCACTTGCTCCCGTAGCTTTACCTATCAAACGAATGGCATCAGCAGTTGTATTAGCAGAGGTAATAGTTATATTATGCATACTATAAATTCCAGCAGCATAAGTACTTGTGTTCGTCTGACTAAATCCATCAATAGTTATTGTTCCTGTTCCACTATTAATCGTTCCAGTAGCGGCTAAAAAATAATAAAAACCAACTCCTGAAGCGCCCCAATCTGTATAAACCCCCATGGCATAGGATTTTCCTCGAATAGCAATATTTCCGCCGCCTGAATTTAAAGCAATAACTGCGTCAAATCGAATTCCTTCGGTGTAGGCTATATCTGAAGATCCTAAAGAATAATCACTACCCGAAGTATTTCCCCCACCAAAGGTTATATTCCCTCCGTTGGAGTTAATTGTTATGCCAAAGCGCAGCTGGATGTAACCATTAGTTGTCGATTCCCCATCAGTTGCATCATCTACATTGGATGCAAATAATACATTTCCCCCCTGGGTACTGATGGTGGTAGCATTGGTGTTTAAAATATGGGTTTTAGAAAGTACATTAAATGTATTACTAGTGGTACCTGTTACGCTGGCACTAAAAGTGATCTTGTTGGCTTCAATCGAAAGATTTGCTGCGTTCAATTTCGTTTGCACATCTGTATTCAACACATTTGCAGTGCCGCTTGTTGTTGTAATCACGCCATTCACATAGTTCCAAGTAGTC
>CAIYXD010000340.1 GCA_903930085.1 uncultured Flavobacteriia bacterium | reverse complement strand
AGATTTAAAAATGATTTTTGATAAATTTTACCGAGTTCCTACTGGAAACATTCACAATGTGAAAGGATTTGGACTGGGATTGTTTTATGTAAAATTATTAATTGATGCACATGGCGGTAAAATCAATGTTAAAAGTACCCTTGAAAAAGGAACAACTTTTACAATTTGGCTTCCCTATTAATTATTTGTTTTAAATAGTTTTGCATTTGGCTGAGGAAACAGACCATCGCGTGTAATTTTCTCTCCCTTTTTAAAAACCATAATCCTCTCGTTAGCAACCTGGCCGTTTATTTTGCAGTCCAAAACAAAATAGTCGTTCGCTTCAAGCAACACCTTGTATTCGCCACTTTTCTTATTGCTTCCGATAGTAAATTGAATTGTTTCTCTCCTAATTTCAATCGTTATTGAACAATCATCAACTGAAAGCAAATCCTTACCACTATCCATGAGAAAAGCCGGGATTTTCCCTTTGTAAATACCGAAATATTTTGACTTTAATTGAATCGATTTTTGAGATAACCCAATAAAAGGAAAAACAAGAAACAGAATAAGCAGAAAACGCATCATATAACAAATATAACTTTTTTAGAAATATAAAAATTTAAATTGGTTTTATTATTCAACGGTAACTTTAGTGCCAAGATACGCCCAATCTCCTTGAAGCTTATGGCATTCAAAGTTCTCAAAAGGTAGAATCGCTGTTAATTTTTCTTTGTATGGAAAAAAGTTAACATGTTCATCCAAAGTGTAATAGAAGAATCTTTGGCACGGCGTAACGATAAATAATTGCTTTTTAGTGATTCTTTTCAGTTCAGAAATACAGGTTTCCAATTGTAATAGATGTTCAATGGTATGGCTACACATTACGACATCAAAAGCATTATCTTCGAATGGTAATTTTTCGATATTTCCATGAACGTAGGTGAACGTTTCATTCCCTGTTGCGACTTTGATGTCAAAGCCAGTGCGTTTTATTGCAGGAAATTTTTGCTCAATTTTCCCTAGTAGGTAGCCGCTTCCGCAGCCAATATCGATAATATTAATTGCAGTTGGATCTATAGAATTTAAAATAAAATCAATACAAGCACCATTCATATCCGTAGCGCGATTTCTAGAAATCGTATTCAAATTATTATAAAAAGATGCATATTGTTCGGGCGAATACGCATAAACTTTGCTTTTAAACTGCATCACTTCTCGGATATTTCTTCCCCTGTAAGCAAACAAATAAAATGGATACATGAAAATTTTCGAATCGCGCACAAATGGCGGAATTAATTCGTCCATTACAAAACGAATCGTGTTGGTAATTCTTCTATTCATTTCCGTTATAATATCCTCTTAAATGATTGATTTTCAAAATAAACAAATCCAAAACCATTTTAAATCCGTGTTTAAATATATTTACGGAATTCCCTTCCTGACTTCTCAAATTTACCGGTATTTTTTTGATGTCATAATTCCGTTTCAATGAAATATACACCAATTCAACATCGAATGTAAAACCATGGATACGGGATTTACCAAAAAGATCTGCAGCAACATTTTTCCGAAAACCCTTTAGACCGCATTGCGTATCTGAAATTCCGGTTGTTACGAACCGTCCAACTATAAAAGTGAAAAATCCACTTCCAAACTTTCTTTGGTTGGAGATTTTAGAAAAATAATTAGAAGCATGCAAACCCCGATCTCCAATTACCACATCAAATTCCTTCACTTGAATGTAGTGAATTATAGCCTCGATTGCGCTCGTTTCAAATGGAATATCTGCATCTGTAAAGATACAAATGTCACCTTGTGCAGCTGCCATTCCCGTTCGCACTGCAAAACCTTTTCCCTTATTTTCAGGATACCCTAAATAGCTGCACTTGTGTTGAAGAGCAACCCGTTCAGTTTCACCGGAATCTTTCGAGCCATCGTCAACAATGATAACTTCCGAAGCGAAATTTTGTTCTTGTAAAAAAAGCAATAGGTATGGCAAATTATTCTCCAAAACTTTGGCAGAACGATACGACGGAATAACGATGCTAACTTTTACCATGTGCTACAATTGCGGGATAAAAATAACGTTTTATCTCTGAAATTGGATGAATTCCAATGGTTGTGTTATTTTTGACAATACAAATGCCAAATTATAGGTTTTAAAAAAAGAATTGTGCTGTTAAAAAAAACTTACGCTCCGTATATTATTTTTCTTCTAATTGCGCTGCTCGTATTTTTTCCTATTTCCTTTTTTTTATATCCTGTAAAATACGATGCGATTGATTGTTTTTACCCGTGGAGGTTTCACATTGGCGAATGCTTGCAAAATGGCCAATTGCCGTATTGGAATCCCTTTCAAAATTTGGGCTACCCAATTCATGCAGATCCTTCCAGTGGTGCATGGTATCCGATGGTTTGGATTATCGGTTATTTTAGCGGTTACACCATTTACACGATTGGATTTGAATTTTGGATCCATACATTTTTTGCCGGAATAGGATTTTACCTTTTAGCTAAAACACTAAAATTTGAGCAAAATTATGCGTTGCTAGCCGGAATTTCATATATGCTTTGCGGGGTTTTTATTGGAAACGCACAACACCTTCCTTATATAATTAGTGCAGCATGGTTGCCTTTTGTCTTGAACTTTTATTTTAGAATGGTTCAGGAGCGTTCGTATTGGAATAGTTTGCGAGCTGCATTTTATCTGTTCTTAATGGTAAGTGGTGGCTATCCGGCTTTTACCATAATTTTATTCTACTTATTGTTGCTGTTTTTTTGCATCTATCTTTTTAAAGAGTTTCAACAAAAGGACAGCGTTAAAATAGTTCATTTTCTTGGGAGACATTTTGTGTTTCTAATGTATACCATTCTACTCTGTTTGGTTTTATTCGTTTCCATCTATCAAGTTAGTCCGTATTTGTCCCGATTGGGCGACTTTGAGTTGGAACAAGCACTTTTTTCGCCATTTTCTCCGCAATCCTTTATATCCTTTATTACTCCTTTGGCGAGTACAACCCACACCGACTATTTCAACTCCGATCTTTCGATGCGAAATGGCTATTTTGGGCTCTTGCCTTTGTTGTTTTTTATACTGGGAATATTCGCCAAAAAACCTCAGGAAATTTCTATTTTGTTTTACTTTGGAATTTTCAGTTTACTCGCTTCAGTAGGAGAATACCTTCCGGTTCGCGCATTTTTATTCCACTACGTTCCGATGATGAATGTGTTTCGATTCCCAAGTGTTTTTCGCCTGTTTTTCATTATTGGTGCGCTGCTTACTGGAATCTATTTCCTAAAAACACAACTAGAATTGGCCGTTTGGAAAAAGAGAAAACTGCAAATTGGCGCACTTGGTTTAATACTATCCCTATTTATTTGGATAATTATTGCCCGAAGCAAAGGCTACCTTTCACTTTTCTCGTTCATGAAAACAGAATTGTTTACAGATTCTGCGGCTGCCACTTATTGGCAGAACACAGCGTTTCAATCGCTCATTCAACTGGTGTTTTTGGTCCTGTTTTTAATTGTACTTTGGAAAATAAACGACAAAAAGAAATGGATAGCAAGCATTTTAATTTTGACCTTTCTAGACTTGTTTTTGGCAACGCAATTAAATGCACCTTCTTCTATTTATTCGGAACATGTAACAGCTCAAGAAGCGCACAAAAACACAGCTATTCTTCCCAAAGGATTTCCAAATGTAAAACCAATAACGATAGAAGAAGCGGCTCATTTACCAGGAATAGGTCAGCCCTATTGGAAAAATGTAAGTTCCTTTCAAAAACAATTCAGCGCAGAAGGATTTAATTCTTTTTCTTTTTCATCGTATGAATTTTTAGAAAGTGAATACCCGCAATTATTTGAAAAAATCAAACAAAATAACCTTTT
>CAIYXD010000339.1 GCA_903930085.1 uncultured Flavobacteriia bacterium | reverse complement strand
GAATTAGTGGAGGAAAGAACTAGTGTATTGACACCAGCGCTTAGTGTTAAGGCGCTCTGAATTGAACCAGTTGCATTATTAAAACTATAATTAGTTATCGCTCTTCCATTTTGTAATAATGTTACTCCTTGTCCATTATTTGAATTTTGAATAAATGCCGCAAAAGCAAAGCTTGCTGAATTTACAGTTATTCCGCTGGCAAGTGGAGAAACTAATGTAATTGCAGGTGGCAAACAGTTTTGGAAATTGATGGTAATTATTTCGGTATCGGTTCCACAAGAATTTGTAGCAGTAATGACAAAAGTATTTATACCAGGCAATAATGTAACTGTTTTTTGTAGCGAACCAGTTGGGATATTGAATGACGCGTTGCTCACAGCAGCGCCATTTTGTGTAAAGTTTATTCCTTGTCCATTGTTCGAATTTTGAATAAAAGCAGAAAAAGGGAAACTTGCATTGGTTACAGTTGATTCATTTGTCGCAGGTGAAACAATGCTGATACTTGGTGGAATGCAATTACTATAAAGAATCGTAATCGTTTCGGTATCTGTTCCACAAGAGTTTGTAGCAGTTACCACAAAAGTATTTACACCTGGCACCAAGGTCACACCAGTGGAAAGCGTATTGTTTGCCGTGTTGAAATTCACGCCATTAATTGCTCTTCCGTTTTGCGTAAACCCAATTCCTTGTCCGTTATTGGAGTTTAGAATTGTTGCTGTAAAGGTGAACGCAGCATTTGTTACGGTTGTTCCGTTTGATGCTGGCGCAAGAATCGAAATTGCTGGTGCAACGCACGGTTGGTAAGTAACAGTAATGGTTTCGGTATCTGTTCCACAGGAATTTGTAGCAGTTACCACAAAAGTATTTACACCTGGAACCAACGTCAAACTAGTGGAAAGCGTATTGTTTGCAGTGTTAAAATTTGCACCATTAATCGCTCTTCCATTTTGCGTAAACCCAATTCCTTGTCCGTTATTGGAATTCAGAATTGTTGCTGTAAAAGTGAACGCAGCAGTTGTGACAGTTGATACATTTGCCGCAGGTGAAACAATACTGATACTTGGTGGGATACAATTACTATACAGAATCGTAATCGTTTCAGTATCTGTTCCACAAGAATTAGTTGTGGTAAGGAGAAATGTATTTGCTCCTGGGATTAAAATCACCGAATTTTGGAAAGCTCCTGTTGTTGTATTAAACGTGAAATTGGTTATTGCTCGCCCATTTTGCGTTATTGAAATCCCTTGTTTACTAGCCATATTTTGAATAGCGGCAGTTAAAGCGTAATTAGCATTTGTAACGGTTGTTCCATTTGCTGCAGGGGAAATAACGTTTATACTAGGTAAAAGGCAATTGTCGTAAATAACGGTAATTGTTTTGGCGTCCGTGCCACACGCATTTGTTGCGGTAAGAACAAATATATTTGTGCCATTTACTAGCGTGACGTTATTTTCATATTGGTTGGTTGCCGCATTGAAATTCCCGGAGGAAAGCACCAAATTGTTTTGGGATACTGTTATGTTTTGCGTACTAACCACATTTTGTATTATCGCACTTAAAGTAAAATTAGCGGATCTTACAGTTGTTCCATTTACGCTTGGATTTGTAAGTGTAATTGCAGGTGGAATACAGGTATAACTCAGGTTTGTGGTTTGAATATCCACGCCACACGTATTTGTTGCACGAATCTCAAAAGTGTTTATTCCTGGGGAAAGAACCAGTGAACATTCCAGCCTGTCTGATGTTGGGTTGTAGGTGAAATTAGCAGCATTTACGCCATTGTGGGAGAAACTAATATTGTCTCTTCCAAGCACATCTTTTATTTCTGCAACAACAACATATTGCATTTGTAAAGTACTAATTTGATTGTTTTCCGGTTTTATAAATTTTATTTTTGGAGTAACACATCCGCCAGCATTATTTTGGTTGTAATTTTCCACATTGTTTAAATTACTTCCTCCAGTTCTTTCAGCATCTCTTGCTCTGAAACGAAATTGAATATAGGCAGATGTATAGTGGTAAACATCTCTGTATTTGCTTGGCGCAACATATCCGTCAAAATCGTCAATTAAGGTAAATGTGGATTTATGTTCTAATCCAATGGAAACGCGTTTTCCTACTTGATAACCTAGTCCAAAACCAAGACTCGGCATAAAACCAACTCGAAACACATCTTTTTTAGAACCATCAAGTGGCGAATCGTAGATTGCATCAAGCGTGGCATTGAGATAAGAATTATTTAAAATGGATGGGTCGTAATTGTAAAGCGTTCCAAGAGAATCATTGTTATAAAGATTTCCATTTGTTTGGTGCCATGTGAATCCGACGCCGCCAAATATATACGGATCCCAGCCGGTTCGTTCTCTAATGCCATTTGCATGAATCACTAATTCAAAACCAAGTCGGTAAACGTCCGCCTGAAAATTATTGACTGAAAAACCGAGTGAATCTTTGTAATTATTCAATGCGCTTCCAGCGTAGGAAGCTAGAGAGGTTGTATCG
>CAIYXD010000338.1 GCA_903930085.1 uncultured Flavobacteriia bacterium | reverse complement strand
TTGGATCCATTGTTCCATGCCGGTTCCTATTATCCGCAGGAAGCGGGTTCTATGGTTTTGTCAACTGTTTTAAACGCTTTGAATCTTCCGGAGAATCCTAGAATTTTAGATTTGTGTGCCGCGCCAGGTGGGAAAAGTACCTTAATTGCATCATTTTTAAAGAATGAAGGACTTTTGGTTAGTAATGAAGTAATTCAACCGCGGGCGAGAATTTTAAAAGAAAATCTAACGAAGTGGGGATTTACAAATACAATTGTTACGAATAATGACCCGAAAGATTTTGATCGGTTACCCCAATTTTTTGATGCAATCGTTGTGGATGCGCCTTGTTCAGGAGAAGGAATGTTTCGGAAAGACACCAAGGCTCGTCAAGAATGGTCCGAGGAAAATGTGCAATTATGCGCTGCTCGTCAAAAACGTATCGTGATGGATGTTTGGGATGCTTTGTTACCTGGAGGATTTCTAATTTATTCCACCTGTACTTTCAATGCTACAGAGAATGAAGACACTGTTTCGTGGTTTTTACATGAACTTGGCGCCGAACTTATCTCCATGTCGCTGCCACCTTCCATACAAGCTGGAAGAAATGAAATTGGAAACTATTGTATTCCGGGAATTACGGAATCTGAAGGGTTTTATATTGCTGTAATTCAGAAACCAGATGCTTCGATTGGTAAAAACCGTTTTACGCGGAAAAACGATTTCCATTGGCAGAAAGATTTGTTGGATCTAAGCAGCTTTTCGAACTTAGAGAACGTAACAGTTTTTAATTGGAACGATAAATTGCTGGCATTACCAAAAGGGCAAGAAGATGCAATGCTGCATGTGCAGTCGCAATTGCGTTTACAAAAAATGGGAACCACACTTGGTGAAATTGCACGTAAGGGCGTAATTCCGAATGAAGAATTGGCTTTAAATCCATTCTTATTGAATTATTCTGGAAAAATCGACGTCGAATTGAAGCAAGCATTGAATTATCTTCACGGTGATACCTTTTCGTTGGCTGGAAAGCAAGGTTTTCAGTTGATTACATACCGTCAAGAACCATTAGGATGGGTGAAACATTTAGGAAATAGGTTCAATAATTTATACCCTAAAGAATGGCGGATTAGAATGAATGTTGACTAAAAAAATTCAAATCTGAATTATTCCGTTAAAAAGGAATAGAATCTAGAAACTAGCTAGTTTTTCTTTTTTGAATATTTTTCGATACGTATCATAAATAAAACTCAATCGTTTTTCATCGTTTGGATAATCGCGGTATAATTTTGCTGGAGTTTTAAGAATTGCGTCAAATTCCTCAATCGAAACGCCTAATTTTTTTGCAATATATTTCTTTTCATCTTCGATTACTTCGGGCTTGTAGGGTTTTTTAGAAAGTTCTAACAGTGCTTCCTCCCGCGTTACTTCACCTGTGCAGATTTGAGAAGAAAAGGTTGCTCTTCGATAGTCAATTCCAAATTTTTCGAATAAATAATACGACTGAATAAATCCTGTATATTTCGATTCATAATGTTTCCCGCCGTAGTATTTCCAATCCAATTCCTTTTTTAACAGTGCCATTGCATCCTCTTTAATGTACGGAACACTATTAAGGATGTAAACCATTTTTACTTTACGAATTAACTTGTAGTACATTTCTTTCCTAAATCCGAATGTTGGAAATTTTTTCAATCTAATTGTTCCAAATTTTCTTTGGATATAATCAAAATAGGTGAGGTCTTTTGCATTGTAATGCCAAGTTTTTGGAAGTATTCCCTCTGAAGCAAAATTTCCGCCACTGATTATATATTTCACTTTATATTTCACTACAACCTTGTGCAGGGCTGCAAGAATGGCAATATCAGTAGGAGTATCTGCCTCTGGAATTGCAGCTTTTAAAAATGATAATTGTAAATCTTTGAATTCCTCCCAATCTAAAACGAAACTTTCGTAATCAATTTCTAGTTTTCTAGCAATATTTTTAATGTTCAAAACAGCTTCTTCTGAATTCCAGCCATTATCCAAGTGAACACCAAGTACTCTCAATCCTTTTTGTTTACAGATATAGGCAACGTAGCTACTATCAACACCACCGCTCAATCCAACAATACAGTCGTATTCTTTACCAATACCATCTGATTTCATTTTAAGAACCATGCGTTCCAGGTCTAAATCGCTTTTTTCACCTTGGTAATTGTATCGGATTCTTTTTTCGTTAAATTCAGTACAATGGTTACACTCTCCTTTTGAATTAAAAGTAATATCAGCATCTGAAGTATCCATCACGCAGCGGCTACAAATTTGGTAGTTATTTATAAGCATGTCAATAGATCGATTCGAATGGTATAAGTGACTTCATATGTCTAATAGCAATTAGATTTTTTTTTCAATTAACAAAAATACATTTAATTTTTATTAATTAAAATAAAATAGTTCCTTTTTCTGGATAAGAAATTAAAACTCCCTTTTTAGTACCTTGGTAAACAAATAAACTACCTGCCGCAAGTCCATTCGCGAATCCATCGTTAAAGGCTTTTATTAAATCTTTTTCAGAACTAGCTCCTCCCAATGCAATTACCGGAATTGTAACGGCATCAGAAATACTTCGAATTAGTTCAATGTCATACCCACTCATCGTTCCATCTTTTTCAATGGATTGAACAATTATTTCTCCAGCTCCTTTTTCTTCCATTAATTTAGCGAATGCGATAGGGGAATGTCCACTTGGCTTTGTTCCTGCCTTAATCCAAGTTTGCATCCCACCAAATAGCTTCTTTTTTACGTCCATACAAACCACAATTGTGGAAGAACCAAAAGTTTCAGATGCTTCTTTTATGAAGTCAGGGTTCTCTGCTGCGTAGGAATTTATTACCACTTTTTCTGCACCTGCTTCAATAATTTGTCGAATATCCTCAATTGTTCGAACGCCTCCACCAGCAGAAAAAGGCATGTTTGCTTCCTCACCAACGTCTTTAATGAAATCAAGTGAAATTAGTCGGTTTTCGCGTGTTGCTTCAATGTCTAAAAAAACTAACTCATCCGCTTCAAGATCATTGAATATTTTAACAGCATTGATTGGATCGCCGATATATGTTGGATTTTTAAATCGCACTGATTTAACAAGTATCCGATTTTTCAGCAGAAGAACTGGGATTATCCGTGGTCGAAACATAGTGTTTTTTTAAAGTAAAAATACTATCAATTTTAGAATACGATGCTAAAATGAATTTTTTTTAAAGTTTTTAATTTTGAAATAAACAAAAACCAATTGTGCCAGTCTTCACGAATGAAACCAATATGATTTCCCGTTAATTTGACGGAAAAATCTTGCTATTTTTGTGCAACCCATTAAAGTAAGTAATATGCAACTCGTTTTCGCAACACACAATAAAAACAAAGCAAAAGAAATTCAATCTATCGTTCCAAACGGCATTCAAATTGTCACTTTGGATGATTTGAATTGTACGGAGGATATTCCAGAGACGGAAAACACACTAGAGGGAAATGCACGATTGAAATCACAATTTGTCGTCGATAAATTTAAGTTAAATTGTTTTGCAGATGATACCGGTTTGGAAATTGAAGCATTGAACGGCGAACCAGGTGTTTATTCGGCTCGTTATGCAGGCGAATCGTGCAATGCTGATAGAAATATGCAACTTGTTTTGGAAAATTTGTCAGAAATGGAAAATCGAAACGCTCAGTTCAGAACAGTAATTTCTTTGTTTTGGGAAGGTGAAACACATCTTTTTGAGGGTGTGGTAAAAGGTAGAATTGTGGAAGAAAGAAGAGGTAAGGACGGATTTGGTTATGATCCAATATTTGAACCTGAAAATTGCGGAAAGACCTTTGCAGAAATGGATTTAGTTGAAAAAAATACCCTTTCCCACCGCTCTCGAGCTTTAAAAAAAATGGTAGAATTTCTACAAAATCAAAAAAATTAATTTTAGTGTATAGTTAACAAACTGTGAGTTTGAACGATTTAAAAAATAAGTACATTTGTAACTCGATAAAATCCGGTGGAAATTTTCACAAATAAAAAGCACTATGAATTCAAAAACTTCAAAAATTACGTACACCCTTACCGACGAGGCTCCAGCTTTGGCAACCTATTCTTTTTTGCCAATTGTTCAGGCTTTTACGGAAACAGCAGGAATCGAAATTGAAACAAAGGATATTTCTCTTTCTTCAAGAGTTTTAGCGGTGTTTTCTGAGTATTTATCACCGGATCAAAAAAAGAACAACGCTTTATTGGAACTAGGGGAGTTGGCAAAAATGCCAGAAGCAAACATTATAAAAACACCAAATATTAGTGCATCTGTCCCTCAATTAAAGGCAGTTATCAGTGAATTACAAAGCCAAGGATTTGCAATTCCTTCCTATCCGGAAGAGGCAAAAAATGATATAGAATTAGAAATCAAGGCAAAATACGATAAAATCAAAGGAAGTGCCGTAAATCCAGTTTTACGAGAAGGTAATTCAGATCGCCGCGCACCGCTTTCCGTGAAGAATTATGCGCGTAAACACCCACATTCCATGGGAGAATGGCACGCAGATTCCAAATCACATGTTGCGCACATGCTGGAGGGTGATTTCTTTCACAACGAAAAATCTATTACCAACAAAGAAGCAGGAACTTTCCGAATTGAATTTGTAGGTAAGGATGGAAACGTAACAATTCTTAAGAAAGATGCTCCGTTGCTGGCTGGCGAAATAATTGACACAACGTTCATGAGCAGAAAAAAATTAGTTGATTTTCTTGAAAGTCAAGTTGCAGATGCTAAAAATAAAGGCGTGCTTTTTTCCCTTCACATGAAGGCAACAATGATGAAAGTTTCGGATCCAATTATTTTTGGTGAAGCAGTAAAAGTTTTCTTTCGTCCGGTTTTTGAAAAGTACGAAGCAATTTTATCTGAATTAGGCGTAGATGTAAATAATGGCTTTGGAGACCTTTTAGCAAAAATAGAATCTCTACCAGCAACAGAAAAAACCGAAATTCTGAATGCTATACACGCATGTTATGAAAATGGGCCAGCTGTTGCAATGGTCAATTCTGAAAAGGGAATAACAAATTTACACGTTCCAAGCGATGTCATTGTGGATGCGTCAATGCCTGCAATGATTCGTAATTCTGGACAAATGTGGGATGCAGAAGGGAAATCTCGCGATACAAAAGCAGTTTTGCCAGATAGCAGTTATGCTACAATTTACCAAGTTGCCATTGATTTTTGTAAGCAGCATGGCGCTTTTGATCCTGTAACGATGGGAACAGTGCCAAATGTTGGATTGATGGCGCAAGCAGCCGAAGAATATGGTTCGCACGACAAAACATTTCAGATTTCAACTGATGGCACTGTTAAAGTGGTGGATGGAAATGGAAATACACTTCTCGAGAACGCTGTTGAAACAGGTGATATTTGGAGAATGTGTCAGGCAAAAGATGCGCCAATTAAAGATTGGGTGAAATTAGCAGTTACACGTGCAAGATTGTCTAATACGCCAGCATTATTTTGGCTGGATGAAAAACGCGCGCACGATGCTCAAATAATTGTTAAGGTAAATGAATACCTTAAAGATCACGACACGAATGGATTGGATATTCGGATTTTAGCGCCGGATGCTGCTATTCAAGTTACGATGGAGCGCTTGGTTCAAGGAAAGGATACTATTTCTGTTACAGGAAATGTTTTACGCGATTATTTGACTGATTTATTCCCGATTTTAGAAGTTGGAACGAGTGCCAAAATGCTGTCAATCGTTCCATTGATGAACGGCGGCGGACTTTTTGAAACTGGAGCTGGAGGATCTGCACCAAAACATGTGGAGCAGTTTATAGAAGAAGGTCACTTGCGTTGGGATTCTCTTGGCGAATTTTTAGCACTTGCTGCTTCACTGGAACATTTAAGCGTTACGAACGGAAATGCAAAAGCACATATTCTTGCAGAAACATTAGATGAAGCGACGGGCGAATTCCTGGATAAAGATAAATCTCCACAGCGGAATGCAGGCGAACTAGACAACCGTGGCAGCCACTTTTATTTGGCTTTGTATTGGGCGCAAGCGCTTGCGAATCAAGAGAAAGATTGGGAATTAAAAGCCCAATTTTCCATACTTGCGAAAGAATTAGTAGCCAAAGAAAACCAAATAATACATGAATTGAATTCTTCTCAAGGAAAAGCAATTGATTTGGGAGGATACTACCATCCAAATAGTAAAAAAATTAGTGAAGCAATGCGACCAAGCAAAACATTCAATGCAGCCTTGGAATTAGTTGCAGAAAAAAGTTTTTAAACTGAAAAATTAGGAAAAAGACCTTACCTTTCGAAGGTCTTTTTTCAATCTATATCTGAACTATGTTTAAATTTTTATCAGCTCTTCTTGTTCTGTTCACTTTTGTGCAATGCAGGAGAATTGATCCCGCTATTCCGGAACAAAAGGTTGCGTTTATTCCAACTTTAATTCAGAAACAATCAACGGTTTACGTGCCGATTAAAATTAATTTGTTGCCTTATTTAAAGGATACGGAAAAGTCTTTACCTAAATCATTTACCGGAAAAGAAGAGAACTGTTCCGGCGTTAGTTATTCCTATGAATTTAATCGCAATCCGATACAATTTGATTGCAAAGGGAAAGAATTATACTACGAAGTGGATGGTAAATATTCCTTAAAATTGAATTATTGTCCAGAATGCACCTATCTTTTTAAGGAGAAAGGTTCCTGCATCGTCCCGAGAATTTACGTCAGCTGTGGCATTGGAGAAGAAATGCGACGCGTTACAGTTGGGTATGCCACCCAATTTAAAATTACACCAGACTTTCGTTTTAAAACAACGACAGAACTGCGCAAATTTGAGACTATTGATCCTTGTGAAATTAGTGTCTTCAATTACGATGCGACGAAAAAATTGAGGGAAGAATTGACGGTTGAATTGAAAGAACTGGAGAAAGTAATCGATAAGGAAATTGAATCCATTGATATTCGCTCCGAAATAGAAGAAGTTTGGAAAGTAATGAGTGCACAAACATCTCTCGGAAGGTATGGATATCTTTCAATATCTCCGAAAGCTATTTCCCTTAGCGATATTCGATTCAGAAATAACACAGCGTTTTTAGATCTTAATTTGACCATTCAACCCATAATTACAACTTTTCCAGCAGAAAATCCAACTGTAAAATTACCGAAACTGAGCGACCATCAAATTGCAAAAGGATTTGATATAAATCTTGATATTGTTGCCTCGTATGATTCCCTGAGTGCAATACTTTCAGAGAACCTGGCTGGAAAATCAGTGGAGATAAAAAAAAACGAGGTTATTTTTGGGAAAATGACCGTGGAAGGTGCGTTAAACGATCAACTCATTTTAAAAGTAGCTTTCAGCGGAAAAAGACAAGGTGAATTGTACCTTATTGGAACGCCCAAATTTGATGCAGAGAAACAGGAAATTTCTTTTCCAGACTTGGTGTTTGATTTAAGAACCAAAAATGTACTATTGAAGTCTGCAAAATGGTTGTTTAACTCTAAAATAACCGACATGTTGAGATTGAATGCCCATTATGACATGAAACCCCAATTGGATGAAATGAAAAAAATCGTTCAAAAAGAAATGAACCGAGAAATTGAAAAAGGAGTGACGTTGAGTGGTAAGGTAGAATCAATTTCCTTGCTGGGAATTTATCCAGGTTTTTCTAGTTTAATAATTCGCGTAAATTCAGAAGGAGAATTAAGCCTAAGCATGTAAAATCTCACTATTTTTAAATCACAAGGTTTCATTGTAACGCAGCCACTTGAAGATTCTTCTTGTAAAGGTGAATGTCTAATAGAAAATCACTGTCTTCCTCCAATTTGTTCCCAATTACGACAATCGAAGCGCCTGCATCGTGTAAGTCGCGTATTTGCTCCACCGTCCGTATTCCTCCACCAACAATTAAAGGAAGTTGAACTATTTTTAAGTCTGCAATAATCTCTGTAGATACTTGGTGTTTTGCGCCACTTCCAGCATCAAGATAAATCAACTGTTTTCCTTGAAACTTTCCAGCTAGTGCAGTTTGTTTTACAATGGAAAGTTTTTCTCTCGGAATAGGAGTAGTTTGACTCATATATGCAACGGAGGATTGCGTTCCGCCATCAATTAAAATGTAGGCAGTTGGCATCACTTCAATCGACATTTCAAATAATTCCATTGCAGATTGTATGTGATGACCAATTAAAAAATCAGGATTTCTGCCAGATAACAAACTTAAATATAAAATGGCGTCTGCTTCTTTGCTTATTTGAACGGATGAACCAGGAAAAATTACTATTGGAAGTTTTGTTTGCTTCTTAATACATTTTAGTGTCGCTTCGAATTCTTTTCTAGTAACGGAACTTCCTCCGACAAATAAAAAATCGATTCCTGAAAATTCAGCTTGCCGAATCAAATTTTCTAAAATTGGACCATTATCACTTTTTTCTGGGTCAATTAGAACAGCAATAGCATTCTTTGTGCTTTGAATGGTTTCTAAAATCGTTTTTTTCATATTTTTTTCTTTCCCGATGTATTTACCGAAACAACAAAATTTTCAAGTACAAAAGTATTCAATTCTACGAACCATTCCTCCGATGCATGACTGATCTTTCCAATCCATTCTGATTCTGTCACTTTTTCCAAATGTAAATCTGTTTTGAAATTCAGTTTTTTCCTGCCGGCTAATTTATACAATGCCTCTTTCGCTGACCATGCCTTGGTCATTTCCAATTCACTATTTGCATCAAAGGATAATAGCTCATCGGAAGTTAAAAATTTAGAGCAAACTTTTTTCGCTTTTCCCTGAATCATCTCCAGATCCAAACCAATTGCGTGTTTTTTTGAAAATGCAATACCAACTTTATTTTTTGTATGACTTATCGAAATATATCCTTCTCCCTCAATGAACGGTGCTCCGTTTTTATCGTAGTGAATATGTTCAAAACCGAAAATTCGATGTCTTAAAATGCGTGTTGCAACATATTCCAATTTGCGTTGTGCACTGTTAAAGGTGTAAAAACGTTCTTTTTCAGCGTCGGTAAGTTGGTCCAAATAATCGGAAGTTTCGAACTCCGAAAAATTCAGCAAGTGAATATCGATGTCTTTTATCTGTATGTGTTGTTGTGTAAAATGCACGAAATAGAATTTATACAAAAAAACGAAAATTTATTAACATGTGCTAGACTTGTATAAATACCCTGAAAATGTGCGTAAAACAATTTTTTATACCTTTTAATGAAGGTAGTTTTGTTAAGGAAAGTTAATGAATATGTTAATTAATTTTTTTTAACAAATATGTTATGAAATTGATTTTTTCTATATTTACGGGCTTTCTTGAAGCAAAATAGTTTAATAAATAGACTGTACTTATGTTACGAAAACTTAATTTATTACTAGTAAGTGTCTTGTTGACAGTTGCTTATGGCCACGCCCAGTCTGGCTTAGGTTCTCTAAAGGGAACCGTAAAAGATGGTGACACCAAACAACCAATTCCGTTTGCAAAGGTCGTTTTGATCCAAAACGGAAATGTTAAGGGTGGTGCGACAACCGATTTTGATGGAAAATTCCAGATTAATTCTGTTGGAGCAGGTTCTTATGATGTTGAAGTAAGAAATGAAGGCGAGGGTTACCAGCCATCTTCTTTAACAGGTGTTATTGTCTCAGCCGACAAAATAACGTTCTTGGATAATTTAACTATTTCCAAGGCAAAAAACGTGCAAGATGTTGAAGAGGTTAAAGTCATTGCCTACAAAGTGCCTCTGATTAGTCAGGATGGTGGTGCTTCTGGATCTACTGTTACAAGAGAGGATATCTCTCGACTTCCTGTTCGTTCTGCGGCTGGAGTTGCATCAACAGTGGGTGGAGTAAGTTCAAATGAAGGTTCAGGAGAAATTTCTGTACGTGGTTCTCGTTCTGATGGTACTTATTTCTACATTGATGGTATTAAAGTGCGTGGATCCTCAAATCTTCCAAAATCAGCAATTGAAGAAGTTTCTGTCATCACAGGTGGACTTCCTGCAAATTATGGAGATGCAACAGGTGGTATTATATCTGTAACGACCCGTGGTCCTTCTGCAAAATACTTTGGTTCTATAGAAGGTGTTTCTTCTGGTTTTTATTTGAATGGTAAAGATCCGGACGGATACGATGGGAAAGTTTTTGGATTGGATAAATTTGGATACAACGTTATAGAAGGTATGTTCTCAGGTCCTCTTTGGATGCAAAGAGATTCTACTGGGAAGAAAACGAAACCGCGTTTGGGCTTCTTGGTGTCCGGAAACTTCACGGATGAATTGGATAGCCGACCAGTTGCTGGTGGAAATTACCGAATCAAAAAGGATGTAAGAGATGAATTACTTTTAAATCCTTTGCGTCCAACTTCAACAGGTGATGGAACATACTATAACGCGTTGTTTTTAGGAATGGATGATTTCGAAAAGGTAGATTGGAGAATGAATGCAAGACGTCAAGTTGTTTCTGGACAAGGGAAAATTGACGTGAACACAGGACCATCGATGAACCTCTCTTTTGGTGGATCTTTAAACTACAATTCAGGTAACAACTATTCATACGCCGGATCTTTGCTTAACTTTAGTAATTTCGGGGTTACAAAATCATTGGACTGGAGAGTTTTTGGTCGTTTGACGCAGCGATTTACAAACGACACAGAAGGTAGTGCTTCTAAACTGAAATCGTTTGTATATACCTTAATGGTAGATTTTTCCAAAACCAAAGAAGATGTATACGATGCAAATCATAAATACAACATGTTTAATTATGGTCATGTTGGTACATTTACAACGTCTCGTAGACCAAGTTATGAATTCAACGACATAACAAAAACGTATGTTCACAATGGTTTCCGAGATTTAGAAGTTGCATTTGTTCCTTCTGAGACTAACGCAGCATTAGCAGCTATCACAACACAATACTATAATATTTACGAAAATAACCCTGAAGGAAACTATGAAAACCTTCTACAAATTCAACAGGGTAATGCTTTGCGAAATGGAGATGCTCCTGCAAGTGTATACCAAATCTGGGGTAATCTAGGGTCACCGTACAACTATTTCGGTAAAACTGAAAATGACCAGTTGCGTGGAACAGGATCTTTTTCTGTAAACATTGGAGATCACTCTTTGTCTTTTGGATTTGAACTAGAGCAACGTTGGGATAGAGGTTGGACTTCCGGAACAACGACTAATGGTAATACAAATGGTCCATTGGGAATTTGGAATATTGCACGCCAATTAACTAACTTCCACATTGATGAATTAGATTTGAACAGTGGAACAATTTCCGATTCAGGTTCGTTCAAAACGATAACGTACAATAGATTGAATACAGGTTATGCATATACTTCCGGGACTGGTGAGTATGGCGGAAAGGAAAACAACGATAACCAATCTTTTTTCGATTTTAATCTGAGAAAAGAATTAGGATTAAATGTTGCCGGAAAT
>CAIYXD010000337.1 GCA_903930085.1 uncultured Flavobacteriia bacterium | reverse complement strand
GTTAAAAATTACTTACTCCACTACTATCCCAACCGGGCAATGATCGGATCCCATTATATCGTGAAGAATAAACGATTCTTTTACGCGCGGTAAAAAAGCTGTTGAAACCAAAAAATAATCAATTCTCCATCCAACATTTTTTCCTCTTGCTCCTGCTCTATAGCTCCACCAGCTGTATTTATCTGGAACATCGCCGTTGATTGCACGAAAAGAATCCACCATTCCATTTTTAGTCAATTCATTCATCCCATCAATTTCTTCCTGCATATAACCTGCGGCTTTGTTGTAATTTTGTTTTGGTCGGGCAAGATCAATTGCCTCGTGAGCAACATTAAAATCGCCACAAACAACAACTGGTTTAGTCCCTTCCAAGCGTTTTAAATAGCTCAAAAAATCACGATCCCAAGTTTGACGGTAATCTAAACGCGCCAATTCACTTCCGGAATTCGGAACATAGACAGTAACCAGGAAAAAATCTGCAAACTCAGCGCAGGTTATTCGCCCCTCGTTGTCATGGTCAACGGAGCCCATATAATACGTTACTGCAATCGGCAACTCTTTTGTTAAAATCGCAGTTCCAGAATAGCCTTTTTTTTCAGCTTCATTTGCAAAAACATGGTAGCCATCAATTGCAGCAACTGCTTCTTTGACTTGATCGACTGTTGCTTTTGTTTCCTGCAAACAAATAATATCTGCATTAACTTTACGCATATCCGAAGCAAAGGATTTCTGCATGATTGCGCGAATACCATTAACATTAAAAGAGATAATTTTCATAGATAACAAAAATAGCAGGAACTTCTAGGAATGACAACAAAATGTAAACTAATTTTATGTGGCAATTTATGGAGATATTAGTCACCTCAGAAAACATAATACGCTTGAAATTGTTCCATTTTCGAGAGCTAACAAAAAATACTCAGTAACTTTGCACCATGCGACAATTTGATGAGCAAACAATTCATGATTTAGAATTCCCAACCATTAGAGAGTGGCTAGTAGACTATTGTATTGGAGCTACAGCGAAGAAAAGATTGGAGGAATTATTACCATCTAACCACTTTCCCTCTTTTGAAAATGAATTAAGAAAAGTTAATGAACTACTTTCCATTCGGATGGAAGGAGAATCTTTTCCTGCTTTAGATTTTGAAGAACTATTAACAGAATTGCGTCTTTTACCTATTAAAAATGCCGTATTATCTTTAGAAGGGTATGTACGAATTGCGCAGGCATCTGATCTAATCAACACGCTTTTAGTATTTTTCGATAAACGAGAAAAAGATTATCCATTGCTTTGTAGCTTATTTAGTGCTGCATATTTCACAAAAGAAATAATAGAATCCATCGATAAGGTTTTTGATAGAGCTGGAAATATCAAGGACGATGCCTCGAAGTTATTGTACGAGATCCGTCAAAAAATCAAAACAATTCGCAACCAGATAAACCGTAATTTCGACAAAGAAGTACGTAAGTTGTTAAAAGAAAATGTATTAGGCGACACAAAAGAAGCCTTTATTAGCGACCGAAGAGTTTTGACAATTGTTTCTTCGCACAAACGAAAAATTCCAGGAACCGTTTTAGGTTCTAGTAAAACCGGAAGTTTGACATTTATTGAACCGCAAGTCAATATCCAGTTGAACAATGAAATGGAAATGCTGCTGGACGATGAGCGGAAAGAAATATACCGCATTTTACAGGAATTAACGCGTGAAATTGCAGTTTTTACGCCATTAATTGAGGCGTACCAAAATATATTAACAGAATTGGATTTCGTAAATGCAAAAACACGGTTAGCACTCGAATTAAATTGTGTTTTACCAAAAATAGAATCCGAAACGC
>CAIYXD010000336.1 GCA_903930085.1 uncultured Flavobacteriia bacterium | reverse complement strand
CCAGTTTTCGTAACTGAAAATATGGTCGGACACAAGTTAGGTGAATTTTCACCAACTCGTAATTTCCGTGGCCATGGAGGGAATAAAAAAGATAAGAAAAGATAGAATTTAAATAGCAAAGTCATGGGTGCTAGAAAAAGATTAAGAGCCGAAAATTTAAAAGTGGCGAAAAGTACAACTGCAATTGCAAGTTTGAACGATTCGCCCATTGCTCCGAGAAAGATGAGATTAGTTGCAGATCTTGTAAGGGGAGTTGAGGTTAACAAAGCTCTAAATATATTGCAACATAATGCTAAAAATGCTTCAACAAGTCTTGCGAAGTTATTGCGATCAGCAATTGCTAACTGGGAAATGAAAAATGAAGGTAAGAGCATTGAAGAAGAGAAACTTGTAGTAAAATCAATTGAAGTTGGTGGAGGTGCAATGTTGAAAAGAATTCAAGCGGCTCCTCAAGGAAGAGCGCATAGAATTAGAAAAAGATCAAACCATGTTACCATTGTAGTTGATGGTGCTAAATAAGTTAGGATAAAATGGGACAAAAAACAAATCCAATAGGAAATAGACTTGGTTTCATCCACGGATGGGAGTCTAACTGGTATGGAGGAGATAACTACAAAGATAAAATCATTGAAGATGATCAAATCCGTAAGTACCTCAATGCTCGTTTATCTAGAGCTAGTATCGCGAAGATTATTATCGAGAGAACGCTTAAACTTGTTACTGTTACGATCAACACAGCTCGACCTGGAGTTATCATTGGTAAAGGTGGACAAGAAGTAGATAAACTAAAAGAAGAGTTAAAAAAATTAACGAAAAAAGAGATTCAGATCAATATTTTCGAGGTGAAACGTCCAGAATTGGATGCTCGTTTAGTTTCTGATGGTATTGCTCGTCAATTAGAAGCTCGTATTTCTTTTAGAAGAGCTATTAAAATGGCAATAGCGAGTACAATGCGCATGGGAGCAGAAGGAATCAAAGTTAAGATTTCTGGACGTTTGAATGGAGCAGAAATGGCTCGCTCAGAGATGTACAAGGATGGACGTACTCCGTTACATACGTTCAGAGCTGACATCGATTATGCAGTTTCCGAAGCTCATACTACGTATGGACGTTTGGGTATCAAAGTGTGGATATGCAAAGGTGAAGTATACGGAAAACGCGATCTTTCTCCAAATATTGGAATGGCTGCTCAAGCTGCGAAATCAGGAGCAAATCAGGGTGGGCCAAGAAAGCCAATGGGAGCAAAGAGAAAGAAAAAATAAACAGGACAGTAAAATTTACAAAAAATGTTACAGCCAAAAAGAACCAAATTTAGAAGAGTTCAGAAAAGTCGAAACAGAGGTATGGCCCAAAGAGGTAGTACTGTTGCTTTCGGTTCTTTCGGACTAAAAACATTGGAGCCTGGATGGATTACATCACGCCAAATTGAAGCTTCTCGTATCGCCGTTACTCGATACATGAAGCGTGAAGGTAAAGTGTGGATCCGCATCTTCCCTGACAAGCCGGTTACGTCAAAACCAGCTGAAGTTCGTATGGGTAAAGGTAAAGGTGCTCCAAGTCACTGGGTAGCGGTAGTGAAACCAGGTCGCATCATGTTTGAAGCGGATGGTGTACCTTACGAAGTTGCTAAAGAAGCAATGCGTTTGGCAGCTCAAAAGTTACCTGTGAAATGTAAGTTCGTTGTTCGCAACGACTATGTTATACCAGAGAAATAGTTATTAATATGAAGCAGCAAGAAATCACACAACTTTCAGTTGAAGACGTAAAGAATCGAATCTCGGCCTTCTCTGAGCAGTTAGCGAAGATGAAATTGACGCACAGTGTGGCGCCAATGGAGAATCCAATTCAGATTCGCGACGTCAGAAAGACGATCGCAAGATTGAATACTGAATTGACTAAACGTGAAGCACAGGCTTAGTTGCTTGTTTAAAATTTGAAATTAGCTTGACATGGAAAAGCGTAATTTAAGAAAAGAACGAGTTGGGGTCGTTACTAGCGACAAAATGCAGAAATCTATTGTAGTTTCTGTAGAGCGTAAAGTAAAACACCCAAAATATGGTAAGTTCGTAAAAAAAACTACTAAATTTGTCGCACATGATGAAAATAATGACTGTAGCATAGGTGATACAGTTAAAATCATGGAGACCCGACCTTTGAGTAAATCAAAGAACTGGAGATTAGTAGAAATTATTGAAAGAGCTAAATAACTTTAGT
>CAIYXD010000335.1 GCA_903930085.1 uncultured Flavobacteriia bacterium | reverse complement strand
TTACAAATTGAAGTTGCCTCTTTAAAAGCTAAAGGAGAAGAAATTACTCCGGAAAGAGAAAAGGAATTGTACGATTCCATAAAAGACCGCTACGATGAACAAATTTCTCCTTATTATGCTGCTAGTAGATTGTGGGTGGATGCAATTATAAATCCTGCGGATACTCGGAAAGTTATTTCTTTGGGTATTGAAATGGCGAACCATAAAAAGGCAGAAAAACCGTACAATGTTGGCGTTATTCAAACGTAATAAATTACCTCAGAAATCAAAACGAACGAAAAATACACCTATAAACAGATATTATTTATGCACTTAGATTGGCAAATAAAACACTATCCCGAACTGACAACCAATGAATTTCACGATATTATTGCGTTGCGCTTGAACGCATTTGTTGTAGAACAAAATTGCGCCTATTTGGATTTAGATGGTAAAGACAAAAAATGTTACCACTTGATTTGTCGGGATGGTTTAGGGAAAGTCGTTGCAACGGGTAGAATTCTCCCTCCAGGATTGGCATATCCAGAAGTTGCAATCGGTCGCGTTGTAATCGATGAAACCATTCGAGGAAATGGAATCGGGCATGAATTAATGCATAAATCTATGGCTTTTATCTTAGAGGAATTCGGTAAAGTTCCAGTTAGAATTTCCGCTCAAAAGCACTTGGAAAATTATTATGCTCAGCATGCATTCATTTCAACTGGAAAAGAGTATCTGGAGGATGATATACCACATGTAGAAATGCTATTTACACCAAATAATTAAAATATGAAGACTAAAAACACCCTTTTAATCGCTTCAAGCATTGCATTAACAGTAAGTTGTAATGTGATAAAAGACAATGGTTTAGCTGTGGAAAAAGTTACCGTAACGGAACAGAAATCGCCAAAAACACTGCAAACAGTTGATCTTGCTTTTTTAAATGTTAAAATCGCACCACAAGAAGATTTCTTTCAATTTTCAAATGGCACTTGGATTGCAAATAATCCTGTTCCTCCATCCGAATCGCGCTGGGGAAGTTTTAACGAATTGGAATTAAACAACAAGTTAAAGCTCACGCAAATTTTAGAGAACTTTAAAAATAGTTCTCCAACCGCGGGATCGGATGCATTTATACTTGGTAATTTCTATGCTTCTTTTACGGACATGGAAACGCGAAATAAACTAGGGGTTACGCCTATTCAAAAGGAATTAGACCGTGTGAATGCCTTGGCTTCAAAATCGGAAATCATTTCATTGATTGCTAGTCAGCACGTTTTAGGAATGAATAGCTTGTTTGCATTTGGTGTTGGACAAGATTTGAAGAATGTGGAAGAAACAATTAGTTACATCGGACAAGGCGGGCTTGGATTACCAAATAGAGATTACTATACTTCTGAAAATAAAAAAGCAATACTTGCGAAATATGAGAAGCATATCCAAAACATAATGTCACTGCTTACTTATTCTGAAAAAGAATCGGTTGAGATTGCGAAAAATGTCATTTCCTTCGAAACAAAATTAGCAAAATCGATGATGTCACCAGCTGAATTACGCGTTCCAGAAAATACTTATTTCAAAAAATCGCGCGACGAAGCACAAAAATTATTTGGTAAAATTGACTTTGATTCCTACCTCATAGCAATTGGTAGTCAATCGTTCGATTCGTTGGTCGTTTCGCAACCTGATTTTTTAAAAAATGCCAATGAACTATTGATTTCTGAGCCAATGGAAGTTTGGAAGAATTATTTACTTTGGAAAACAATTCACCATTACGCTGGAAATTTAGACCAAAAATTTGTTTTGGAAAATTTCTCATTTTATGGCGGTGTTTTGAGTGGGAAAACGGAAATGAAACCTTTAAACGAACGTGCAATTGATCAAATTACTGGGAAAGATTTTGGTGAATTACTAGGAAAAGCATTCGTGGAAAAATACTATTCAGACAATGCTAAAAACCGTGTGAATGAGATGGTAGACAACCTTTTATTTGTATTTAAAGGTAGAATTCAGGAATTGGATTGGATGTCGCAGGAAACAAAAAACGAAGCACTAAATAAATTAAATTCCATTGGTAGAAAATTGGGTTATCCGGATAAATGGGAAGATTACAGTGCTTTGTCATTTAAAAGTAATTCCTACGTTGAAAATTTAAAACTAGAAAGTCAATTCTCACATACGAAAAACATGCTGGAATTAACGCTTCCAGTTGACAAACAAAAATGGGGAATGCCTGCGCACATGGTCAATGCGTATTACCATCCACTTTTAAACGAAATTGCTTTTCCTGCTGGAATTATGCAAGCGCCATTCTTTGATGAAAACGCAGAAGATGCTGTAAATTATGGCAGAATCGGTATGGTGATTGGGCACGAGTTTACCCACGGATTTGACGATATGGGTTCTAAATTTGCAGCAGACGGTTCTTTTAAAAATTGGTGGACAGACACAGATCGTGCGGCCTTCGAAAAGAAAACCGGTCTTTTAGGTGAAACATTTTCAACTTTCTGTCCGATTGAAGGACATTGTGTAAATCCGGAACTGACTATGGGTGAAAACATTGCTGACCTTGGCGGATTGACAATGGCATATTATGCATACAGTAGAACGGAGGAATTTAAGTCCGGAAAAGCACGTGAAGGGTATACGCCTGCGCAACGTTTTTTCATCGCTTACGCGCAATTGTGGAAAATCAATTATACGGATGAGGAAATGAAAAATCGAATTGCAAATGATTCACATTCTCCTGGAATGTACCGCGTAAATGGACCTCTTATGAATTGTCCTGAATTCTTCACTGCTTTCGATGTGAAGGAAGGAAATAAAATGCGCAATTCAAGTACTAAAGTTGCTCGAATCTGGTAAGAAATGTACTGATTTATAATAGATTTGTTCAAAAAAAAATAGCCTTCAACAGGCTATTTTTTTTTTGAAATTAATTCAAGTGAACAAGAATATAATCCTTTTTTGATTTTTTTACTTCCAAAGATCTACTATAATTTAACACTGTTTCGATTGATATTTTGGAAGGTCCGATTTTTAACTCTTTGGATTGAGCGATTGTTTGCGGGTATTTTTTCAACATAGGCGAAAATTTTTATTACATTTTATAAACTTAAAACGCAAGAATAAAAACTTTAGTATGTTGTCTGAAAAATATTTTGAACCCTACTAATAGGAACCTAGCCACCTTCTTAGAAACCATTCTACCGAAAGAAAAAGCAGGAGAAGGAAAAATAAAATCTTGTAGTCAATCAAATCATTGAAGGCCGCTTCTTTATAGGAAACACTAGTAATATCGCGTCGACTTTTGATAGCGGAAATTGTTTTTTTGTAGTTTTTTAATAGTTCAAATTTCCCTTGTGTAGCAGTTGACATCTGGTTTAAAAGA
>CAIYXD010000334.1 GCA_903930085.1 uncultured Flavobacteriia bacterium | reverse complement strand
TGCACGGCGGAATTATCTAGTGGATTTTCAGAATTTCTTACTCTTAAGAATCCTGCAGCTTGTTCGTAGGCTTTCTCTCCTAATCGCTTCACTTTTTTCAGCTCTTCTCGCGAGTGAATAGCTCCATGCTCTTTGCGGTATCCCACAATGTTTTCTGCCAACGTTGGACCTAAGCCGGAAACGTAACTCAATAAATAAGAAGAGGCAGTGTTCAAATCTACGCCAACGGTATTTACGCAGGAAATTATCACATCGTCTAACGTTTCCTTCAACATAGTTTGATTTACCTCGTGCTGGTATTGTCCAACACCAACAGATTTCGGGTCAATTTTCACCAACTCCGCCAAGGGATCCATCAATCGTCGACCGATGGAAACTGATCCACGAACCGTAACATCGTAATCCGGGAATTCTTTTCGCGCAATTGCGCTAGCAGAATAAATGGATGCACCATCTTCTCGCACAACATACACATCCAAATCGCGGTCAAAACGAATACTTTTAATAAAACTTTCCGTTTCTCTCCCCGCTGTTCCGTCGCCAATTGCAATTACCTCTATTTTATATGCCTGCACCAACTGACTAATTTTTGCTTGGGCTTGTGCTATCTCTTTTTGCGGTGGATGCGGATAAATTGTCGCATTTGTCAAAAGATTTCCGTATTCATCCAAACAAACGACTTTACATCCTGTTCTAAAACCCGGATCCAATGCCAAAACACGTTTCGAACCAACTGGTGGAGCCAATAATAATTGCCTTAAATTAGTAGAAAATACTTTTATTGCTTCTTTGTCCGCTCTTTCTTTTGCTTCTTTTACTACTTCATTTTCCATTGAAGGACAAATCAGTCGTTTATAGGATTCTTTGCACGCTTCGGCAACTAATTGCGCACATGCGTCATCACTTTTTACAAAAAAATGCTCCAACAATTCCAAAGCTTCCTCCTGCGCAGGTTGTGCTTTGAGCGAGATAAATCCTTCCCGTTCCGCCCTTACCAACGCTAAAAATCGGTGCGATACACTTTTATGCAATGGTTCTGAAAAATCAAAGTAATCCCGGTATTTTTCCCCAGCTACTTCCTTCCCTTTTACCAATTTAGCGTGCAGAACTGCTTTGCGTTTGAATAATTGCCGCATGCGTGCTCGGGCATTCGTGTTTTCATTCATCCATTCCGCCATAATATCTTTGGCACCTGAAATCGCAGAAACTTCATCTTCCACATCGCCTTTCACAAAACGCTCTGCCATTTGTTCTGGATCACCGCCTCTTTGCGAAAAAATCATTTTTGCCAATGGTTCCAACCCTAACTTTTTTGCTTTATCGCCTTTTGTCTGTCTTTTTTGCTTGTAAGGTAGATAGATATCTTCCAAAATTGTAGCATCAAAACAGGATTCTAGTTTAGCTTTTAATTCAGGTGATAAAACTCCCTGCTCTTCCATGGAAGATAAAATTGTTTGTTGCCTTGCAATTAATTCATCGAATTTTTTTGCGAAATCTCGAATTGCTGCCACTTCTACCTCATCTAATCCTCCTGTCATTTCTTTTCTATAGCGGGAAATAAATGGAATGGTTGCACCATCTTTTAACAAAGACAAGGTGTTGGATATGGATTTAGAAAGTAAACCTGAATTGGACTGAATAAATTCGTGTTGTTGCATTTTATATGTACTTTGGATGGTAAATCTCGCAAAAGAAAGCCCGGTTTGCAACAATTTTAAGAGAAGAAATTTTGTTAAACTTTTGATATTATAGGCGTGTTCCATTTGCCGTTTGTTATATTTGAGTGATATTTACCATGGTAATGAAAAAAATAGTTTGGATTTTAGTGGCAGTTTTGATGTGTAGTTTTACGCTTTATTCCATTTTGGAGAAGGGAAATGCAAGTTACTATTCTTCCAAATTTGAAGGCAGAAAAACTGCATCTGGAGCAGTGTTTAGACAAGACAGTTTGACTGGGGCACATAAAAATTTGCCTTTTGGGACACGCGTTTTAGTTACGAATCTGAAAAATGATTCCATGGTAATCGTCACAATCAACGATCGTTTAAGTCCCAAGTCAGGCCATACCATTGATTTAACACTAAAAGCCGCAAAACAATTGAATTTTGTGCGCAATGGAATTACACAAGTTACTTTACAAAAAATAGAATAGATATGAATAAATTGAGTTTAATTGCAGTTGGGATAGTTGTATTAGCAGCATGCGCACCAAAAACAGCCGAGGTTATTTCACCCGTTGAAAAACCAGCAACAGTTGTAACATCCGAATTTCCATCTACGGAAATTGCAGAAGGAAGTAAATTATACGCCGAGAATTGCGGAAAATGCCATGCATTGAAAACGGTTACAGACTTTTCTTCCGAGCAATGGCATAAGATTGTGCCAAATATGTCTGCACTAGCGAAAATAGATGCTACCAAAGAAAATAAAATACTTCAATACGTTTTGTGGAAATCAATAAGATAAAACGAAGCGATGCACCGCAGTAAATTTCTTCAAATTATGGGAGGATCAACCGTTTCTTTGAGTACATTAACTTCCTTGGATATTTTACTGAATACGCTAAGCGAAACGGCTCTAAAAATGCCCGTTTTATTTGTTGGTCACGGCTCACCGATGAATGCCATTGAAGAAAATGAATTCACGCTGTATTGGAAGAAATTAGCATCGGAGATTGAAAAACCGAAAGCTGTACTGTGTATTTCTGCCCATTGGTTGACCCGTGGAACGTTCGTCACAGCGATGAACCATCCAAAAACAATTCACGATTTTGGCGGTTTTCCACAAGCATTGTTCGATGTAAATTATCCAGCACCAGGAAATCCAGAATTAGCGGAGGAAACTGCAAAATTAATAACTTCCACATCGATTGGATTAGACCACGAATGGGGATTG
>CAIYXD010000333.1 GCA_903930085.1 uncultured Flavobacteriia bacterium | reverse complement strand
TTACTTGGTAAGATAGAAATAGCCGAAAAAAGAACGTGAAAATTTAATTACGCTTCAAATTTTCTACCATTTTTGAAAACGATGTAACTTTTATTGAACAATTTCACCAATACTAGATTCCCATAGATTTCGTATTCCGCATTCTGCTGCAAGGTAATTTCTTGGACTTTCCCATCCATTAATGCACTCACGCCACCCATCATATTTCGAAATGCAAAAACGTTATTCTTTAATAGGTAATCTTTTGGTGTAAAATTCGAAGTTTGAATTTTTTTACCATTTTGGAAGGCAAATACGAAGGAATTTTCACCCCAAATCACCAAATCATCCTTCACATCCCAAAAATTCGCGGAAAAATTTGACAACTGGACACTTTCACCATTTTTATAAAGCATTAAATTACTATTTAAGTCTTCGTAAACGATAAACCCTCTGCCCGCTTTGTACTTTTTCATATAAAACTGCTCGACATTGAGAAATTCTCCATTTTCAAAAATGGCAAAGGTTCTAGTTGTTGGATCATTGAAACAAACGATATCGCATCCGGTTTGGAATTCTATAGCACCACTCCAAACACCAAGATCGTAAATTTGTCCGCGCCAAAATACCTTATAAAAATTTCCATTGTCTTTAAATACAACAATATTATCCCCAATTGATTCTGGCATATACAATTCTCCTGTTAAAGTATAAAGTGTATAAATCTCCTTGTTCCAATATACGTTAACTGTATTAAAACGCGTGTCTTCGTATACAATCATGCTGTCTTTCACTTCGTAATTTCTTCCGAAATAGGTCAGTGTCCGCAATTTTCCCTCATCCCACATATTTAAAGTAGATCCAATATTATACGCTAACAAATGGTCGGAAATTTTGTATTGAATATTCATGTTGGAAATATCCTTTCGCTCTTTGCCATCGTAAACACGCAAATTTCCCCGCGTATCAATATATGCGATTAAATCATCCCCAGCTTTGAATTCCTTTATTGGTTGAAATTCAAGTTGTCGGAAATTATCGTTTTCAAATGTCCGGAAGTAATTATTAAAATCCACGAATGGTGCAACTTTTTGTCCAAAAGAAATCTGTTCTAGGAGAACAAAAAGTAAGAATATTATTTTTTTCATTGAACCAAATATAACAAAATTTAAGCCAAGAAATTGGGAACGATTGTGGCTAAATAATTTCAAAAGTTTTCTGAATAAATCACCATTCGAGGAATCGGAATAGCCATACATGCTAATTTATAAACCACACATGTACAAATTGAGGAAATCTTAAAAAATAATACCTAATTTCGAAACGATATTAAATGTAACTTTTCATGAAAAAAATAATCGCAACTGGGTTATTGGCCGTTATTGCCTTTTCCTCCCAAGCACAAAAAAAAATCGAATACATTGAATACGATCTTCCGAACGGCATTCATGTAATTCTGCACGAAGAACATGCAACTCCAATTGTTGCTGTTTCTATTCTTTATCACGTAGGTTCCAAAAATGAAAATCCAGAACGCACAGGTTTTGCCCACTTCTTTGAACATTTATTGTTTGAAGGATCTACCAATATTGGTCGAGGCGAATACAGTGAATTAGTGGAAAAAAATGGCGGAACATTGAACGCAAATACTTCCAACGATCGAACGTACTATTACGAGATTCTTCCTTCTAATCAATTAGAATTAGGTATTTGGCTGGAAAGTGAGCGATTATTGCATGCGAAAGTAGACAACACAGGAATTGAAACCCAAAGAAGTGTTGTAAAAGAAGAAAAGCGCCAAAGAGTTGATAATCAGCCTTACGCATCCTTCATCACGGAAATGTTTAAACGAATGTTTACAGAACATCCATACAATTGGGTTCCAATTGGAAGTATGGAGCATTTGGACGCAGCGCAAGAAGAAGATTATGTAAATTTTTACAAAACATTCTATGTACCCGCAAATGCAACGTTATCCATCGCAGGAGATATTAATATCGAGCAAACAAAAAAATGGATTACTACCTATTTCGCGTCTATTCCAAAGGGACAGGCAATTAATTTATTGCGCGACTATGAGAATTTAAGCGATGAGAATTTTGAAAAGACCTACAAAATTGCAAAGTCTAAATTTGATGCGAAAGATTTTATGAATTCTAAAAATCCGGAAGCAAAAAAAATAATTGCAGCCTATTCGAATAAGCCAATTGAAATTCCACGTCCTGCAAAAGACACACAAAAACTTACTTCAGTTACAAAAGATGTTGTTTACGACAACATCGAACTTCCTGCTTTATTTATGGGGTATAAATTCCCAGCGCAAACCCATCCAGATGTTTATGCACTAGAAATGATGAACGAAGTATTGTCTGGCGGAAGCAGCTCACGCATAAATAAAACGGTAGTAGAGAAAAAAGAAATGGCAACTTTTGCTTTTTCTTTCAACTATGGATTGGAAGATTCTGGACTAGGGATTTTTGCAGCTATTGCAGCCAAAGGAATTAGTCTAGATAGCATTCAGAAAGAATTTGATGCACAGATAGATTTAATCAAAACAAATTTGATTTCGCAAGAAGAATTTGAGAAAGTGCGCAACCAGTTTGAGAACAATTTGGTTTCTTCCAATTCTTCAATTGCTGGAATTGCTGAAAACTTGGCAGACGATTACGTGTATTATGGATCTGCAAACCGCGTAAATACCCAATTGGAGAACTACATGAAAGTTTCCCGTGAGGATATTATGCGAGTTGCTAACACCTATTTCACGCAAGATGCACGTGTAATTTTACACTATTTACCAAAAGAAAAATAACAAGGGACTATTATGAAAAAGTTAATCATTTTTACTGGAATTATTTTCCCAGCTGTGCTTTTTGGTCAATTGGATCGATCGATTCAACCAACGCCAGCTAAAGCTCCAATTATTAATATCAAAGATTCCGAAGTTTTCAAAACTTCAAATGGAATTACTGTAATATTATCTGAAAATCACAAGTTACCTAAAGTTTCTTTTGATTTGGTGATGGGTGCTGATCCACAAATTGAAGGTTCAAAAGCCGGATTATCTGCAATGGCCGGATCTATGATTCTGTCTGGAACAAACAACCGCACAAAAGATCAATTGGACAATGAGAAAGATTATATTGGCGCTTCAATAGATGCAAATGCAACCTCTATTACACTTTCTTGTTTGACTAAACACATGGACAAAGGTTTGACGTTGCTTTCAGACGTTTTAATGAATGCTAATTTCCCACAAACAGAATTTGACCGGATTAAAAAACAAAATGAATCCAGTTTAATGGCTGCAAAGTCAGATCCGGGATCCATGGCAGATAATGCCGAGAAAAAGGCAAATTTCCTTAACCATCCGTATGGTGAAATAATGACCGAGGAAACACTGAATGCTATCACACGTGCAGATGTTTTGAACTACTTTAAATCCACATTTACACCAAAAGGAAGTTATTTGGTTATTGTTGGTGATATTACGAAAAGTCAAGCAATTACCTTAGTTGATCAATATTTCTCTAAATGGGAAGGGACAGAATCCTTTAAAAAAGATGCCGGCGATGGTAATCTTAACAAGGGGAATCGCGTTATATTCGTTAAAAAACCTGGGGCTGTTCAATCTGTTATTCAAATATCATTTCCAATGAAGATAAGAACAGGTGATGAAGATCAATTGCCGTTAACTGTTTTGAATGGAATACTTGGTGGCGGTGGATTTGGCACACGATTAATGCAAAATCTTCGCGAAGACAAAGCATACACGTATGGCTGTTATTCTTCCTTAAATATTACTGAAGATGGTTCTTGGATGTCGATCGGTGGAAATTTCAGAAACGACGTTACGGATTCTGCCATTATACAAATTTTATTTGAATTGGATAATATTACGAATGGATATGTGAAAGATGAAGAGTTAAATCTTACAAAATCATCTATGGCTGGAGGTTTTGCGCGTTCTTTGGAACGTCCTCAAACGATTGCTCGTTTTGCTTTAAATATTATCAAAAATGAATTAGACAAACAATACTATCAAACGTACCTTACACGTTTGGAAGCAGTCAACAAAGAAGCAGTTTTAACGATGGCGCAGAAATATTTCACCGCGAAAAATTGCAATATTATAGTTGTTGGAAATGACCAGATAATCGAACGATTGAAACAATTCGATGCCGATGGGAAAATAGAATTCCTTGATGCGTATGGCAATGAAATGAAAGATGTTAAGAAAGCGGATATTACCAAAGAGCAATTAATCGAAAAATATATTTTATCTGTTACAAAAACTACTTCTTTAAAATCTGCAGCAAAGAAATTAAAGAAAATTAAATCCGTAGAGGAACAAACAGAATTGAGCATGGCACAGATTCCATTCCCGCTGAAATCGACTAGACTTTGGATTTCCCCAAATTTAGAAGGACAAAAATTAGAAGGACAAGGAATGACATTTCAAAAATCCTATTTCGATGGAAAAACAGGTGTTTCAACAAACATGCAAACTGGATCCAAAAACTATACGGAGGATGAAATCAATTCTAAAAAGAAAATGACTGGTCTATTCCCTGAGATGAATTACGCAAGTGAAGGATTGAATACCGAACTTGTAGGAATTGAAAATCAAAATGGTAGTGATGTTTATGTATTGAAAGTATTAAATGGGGCAACGGAAACATTTGACTACTTTGATACAAAAACTTTCCTTAAATTAAAAACAATATCCATTCAAAAAGAAGGAGAAGAAGTTCAAGAAACAACATCTAATTATAGTGATTATAAAGAAGTTGATGGACTATTATTTCCTCATTCTATTTCCATCGCAATGGGTGAAGTTGTGTTCTCCGGAAAAATCACTTCCATACTTGTTAATGGTTCAGGCGATTTAAAAAGCTTTAAATAACCTTTAAAAAAAATCAAGAGCCGTTTCATTTAAAAGTGAAACGGCTTTTTTTATGGAACTAAGTAAAATGGCTATCTTCCACTAT
>CAIYXD010000332.1 GCA_903930085.1 uncultured Flavobacteriia bacterium | reverse complement strand
TGCTCCAATTCATCTGTTGTAATCTTAATTCCTTTTCGCCTTGTTTTGTTATTGATAATTCGGCTGCCTAAAAGTAATAATTCCTTCAGCCATGAAAGCGGTGGAACGGCTTTCAGCGTCATAATTGGTAAAGCCATCGCTCTTGCAATTGGTAAAGAATTTTTGGTGGAATAGATTTTTGGAATCACTTCACCAATCAACAACAACATAAATGTAATGCCGATTACTTCAATTAGAAATCGAAGGGTCTGGTTTTCAGGAAGTATGTGTTTGAAATCTTCAAGAATATAACTGGATAAAATTACGATGCCAACATTTACAAAATTATTACTGATGAGCAGCGTTGCCAGAAGTTCTTTTGGATTTTCTAAAAGTTTCAAAACTGTTTTTGCTGCTTTGCCGTCTTCGTGCTTTAGTGTCTCTTTTTCATTCGGTCCAAGAGAGAAAAATGCAGATTCTGAACCTGAAGCTAATGCGGAAAGACACAAAAGCAGCACTAAAACGATAAAACTTACAATGGTATTTGAAAAACTAATTCCTGCATAAATCGCCTCCGAAAGAGGCGCGATACTGGATGGTTCTAGGGAATTCATAGGCTTTTAAAATGGAAGTATTCCTTCGTCGTTCGTTGAAAACCCATCCATTTTTGATGGCGATTCAGGAGTTCCTGATTGCGAATATGGCGGTTTTGTTTCTGAAGATTTTTCACTTCCTTCAGGACGAGACAAAATTGTTAGTTCATCGGCAATAATTTCTGTGGCATAGCGTGTATTTCCATCTTTATCTTGCCAGGATTTTTTCTTTAATTTCCCTTCGACGTATACTTTGTATCCTTTTTTTAAATATTTCTCAGCTACTTCTGCTAAACCTTTCCATGTTACAATGTCGTGCCAATCAGTCGTTTCTCGTTTCTCACCAGATGTTTTGTCGGTGTAAACTTCTGATGTAGCAAGTGAGAAATTTGCAACTACGCCACCATTTTCTAGGTGACGAACTTCTGGATCTTTCCCTAAATTACCAATTAGAATTACTTTATTTACGCTTCCAGCCATTTTCTGAATTAAAAAACAAATATAAGATTTTTTGAATCGTTTGACAAAATGCCATTTTTGTTTGTGGGTTTTATTCAAGACTTTCTATCTCCAAGTAGCGATCTATTAATCGAGGAATTGGATAATCTTGAATTTCAGTCATTTTAACAGCCATCCAATCGGTATCAATTTTTGAAGGTAAGTGATTGAAATGGTAAAAACGCGCATGAATTTTCTGGTGGGAAAGTACGTGCACAATTTCCGCTGAAATTTTGGAAGGAGTATGTGGTGTATAGTTCTCAAAATTATTTATTTCAGAATTCTCATCGGTCTCAATCAAGGGGAATTGAAATAAATTTTGCCAAATATCTTTCTCGCTCCGCTTTTGCAAATAGGTAGTTTGGTCGTTTTGAAAGATCAGGAAATGAAAAAAACGGTGTTTGACCGAAGTTTTTTTAGATTTCACAGGTCGGTTCATCCACGTACCATTTGACTTGGAAAGACAGATAGAATCCAGCGGGCATATTTCACAATTTGGATTCTTCGGAACACATTGCAGGGCGCCAAATTCCATTATTGCTTGGTTAAAAAGGGCAGGATCTTCTTTGTCAATTAAATTTTGCGCAAGTTCGAAAAAATATTTTTTCCCTTCGCTTGAATCGATTGCAATTTCCAAATCAAACACCCTGCTTAAAACCCGATAAACATTTCCGTCCACAACGGCAACCGGCTCATCAAAACAGAAAGATGCAATTGCTGCAGCTGTGTAACTGCCTACACCTTTGAGTTTTAACAATTCCGTATATGTTTTTGGAAATTTTCCTTTGTGCTCATTAACAACTGTTTTCGCTGTGAAATGAAGATTTCTAGCACGACTGTAATACCCCAAGCCTTGCCAAAGATTCAACACTTCCTGTTCTGTTGTTTTCGCTAAATCTTCTGCCGTTTTAAAACGATTTGTAAATTTCAAGTAATAGGAAAGTCCTTGTTCCACTTTCGTTTGCTGCAAGATTATTTCAGAAAGCCAAATTTTAAATGGATCCTTTGTGAGTCGCCAAGGAAGGCGGCGTTTATTTAGTCTATACCAATCTTTTATTAGTGGGTTAAAATCTGCCATTCAGGGAAAAATAAATTTTTTTTTTACAGAAAGCAAATTTATTACTTTTCCTGAGTTACTTTTGCAATCTGATTATCAAAAAATTGAATAATAAAAATCTATTAAAATGACAAAAGCAGACATCGTTGCAGACATTGCAGAAGGAACAGGATTAGAGAGAGTGGAAGCTCTAAAAGCAGTTGAGGCATTTATGACATCCATTAAATCATCATTAGCAAATGGACAAAATGTTTATTTAAGAGGCTTCGGAAGCTTTGTTGTAAAAACAAGAGCAGAGAAAACAGGACGAAACATTTCAGAAAAGACAACAATTATTATTCCAGCACACAATATCCCTTCTTTTAAGCCTGCAAAAACATTTGTAGACGAAGTTAAAAGCAAGGTTAAAGTAAATTAATCACCAATTTCGGTTAATTGTTAAAAAATTCAGTTGAATTTAGTATCTTTGCACTCTCGTTGTAAAAAGCGAGAGTGTTTTTCACCTGTTAATAGGTATTTTTAAAAGAAATTAATAATTTAAATATAGGATTATGCCAAGTGGTAAAAAGAGAAAAAGACATAAAATGGCGACGCACAAGCGTAAGAAAAGACTAAGAAAAAACCGTCATAAAAAGAAAAAGTAACATTTTGTTACACAACATTATAAACTTAGTAGGTCTTTATCTGCTAAGTTTTTTCTGTTTTTTTAACATTTTAAAAAGGCTTTCGTGAGTTTAGAACTAGTAGTAGATTCCAGAAAAGGAGGAATCTGGCTTGCTTTGTTGCGCGATGGTAAACTTATTGAATTACATGAAGAGCGAGGAAACAACGAATTTGCAGTAGGTGACATATACCTTGGTAAAGTTCGGAAAGTTGTTCCAAGTTTAAACGCGGCTTTCGTGGATGTTGGTTTTGAAAAAGATGCTTTTTTGCATTATTTGGATCTTGGACCACAATTTAATTCATTGAATAGATTTACCAAGGATACGCTGCATGGCAAGCAAAACGTAGCCGATCTTCTTTATTTTAAATGCGATAAAGATATTCCAAAGGACGGAAAGATTGATGAAATCGTTTCTTCTTCACAACCAATTTTGGTGCAAGTGGCGAAAGAACCAATCTCCAGTAAAGGTCCACGTTTGAGCGCTGAAATTACTTTGGCGGGACGTTACCTTGTTTTGGTTCCTTTTTCTGATAAGATCTCTATTTCACAGAAGATCAAAGAACCGGAAGAAAGAGACCGTTTGAAGAATTTGATGGATAGTATAAAGCCCAAAAATTTTGGCGTTATTATCCGCACTGTAGCTGAGAATAAGAAGATTGAGCAACTTGATCAAGACCTTAAAAATTTGCTTGACAAGTGGAAAATAATGTATGGAAATCTAAAAACTTCTACACCGCCGAAACGCGTTTTAGGAGAGATTGACAAAACATCTTCCATATTGCGCGATTTATTGAATGCGGATTTTTCAAATATCCATGTCAATGATGAAGCGCTTTGCACTGAAATGAAGGACTTTGTTACCGGAATTGCTCCAGGTCGTGAAAAGATCGTGAAGCTTTACGATAGCAAAATCAGCATTTTTGAACGGTTTGGTATTACCAAACAGATCAAAACCCTTTTCGGTAAAAAAGTACCACTTTCAAATGGTGGGTATTTAATTATCGAACACACAGAAGCAATGCACGTTATCGATGTAAATAGCGGTAACAGAAAAGGCTCTGATGGACAAGAAAGTAATGCGCTTGCAACCAATATGGAAGCAGCGGAAGAAATTGCGCGTGTTTTACAACTGCGCGATATGGGCGGAATTGTATGTGTCGACTTTATCGATATGCACAATCGGGAGAACAACAAAATGCTTTTCGAAACATTGAAAGGTCACATGTTGCGCGATCGTGCAAAACATAATATATTACCACCATCAAAATTTGGAGTTATTGAAATTACACGCCAACGCGTGCGACCTGAAACAGATATCAAAACATCTGAGATGTGTCCAACATGCAATGGCACAGGTGAAGTTCAAGCAAGTATCTTGTTTGCGGAAGAAATTGAGTCAAATTTAAATTATTTGATTTTGGATCGCAAAGAGGCACACGTGAGTTTAATGGTACATCCTTACTTAGAAGCATTTTTCAAAAAAGGAATTTTTTCCCGTCAGGTAAAATGGTTTTTTAAATACAAGAAATGGATTACCGTGCGGGGAGTTACCGCGCATCACTTGCTACAATATTCATTTGTAAATAAAAAGAACGAGGAAATTACACTCTGACATGAAGTCGGAGTGTAAATACTCTTTTTTGGAAGCCAAAGCAAAATTAGAAGCGCTTTGTGCATACCAGGAACGCTGCCAATTTGAGATAGATCAAAAACTTATTTTGTGGGGCTTCTTTCTAGAAGAACGTCAACAGCTAATTGCGGACCTTATTTCCAATCGATTTTTAGATGAAGAACGTTTTGCCTCTGCTTATGTATCTGGTAAGTTTCGCATCAAAAAATGGGGAAGAATTAAAATTAAAAGTTACCTCGCTCAAAAACACATTTCCAACTATTCTATTCAAAAAGCCCTGAAAGAAATCGATGGAGATGAATACTGGCAAACGCTTGTTCAATTGGCAAATAAGAAAGCGCAGGAACTTGTTTTAGTGAAAAATTCATGGGATAAACAGTCTAAAATAATGCGTTACCTGCAATCAAAAGGTTATGAAAGTGATTTGATTAGAGATGCAGTTGAAAATACTTCCATCTAGTTCTGATTTTCTATGTCACCCTTTTTTTTGATGGAATTACGAGTCGTTAATTAATTGACGATAAGTTTTTTTGTATGGGTAATCGTTTCTTGTAAATAATTGGTATACGTAATTTTTACAAGATAAATACCAGCAGAATTAGGTGTTTTTAGAGAAAGGAATGTTTTATTTTTAACCATCTCAGATTGAATAATCTTGCCGTTTTCAGAATAGATAGAAACGGTAAATTCAGCAATAGCGTCTTTCATGGATCGAACGATAATTTGCTTCCCTTTTTCTGCAGGATTTGGATACAAAGAAAATTCCTCCGCAGCAGGATTTAAAAAGACGGATTGGTCGAAGTGAAATAGGAACAAGCCGTTTTGTCGATCGGAAACGATTAATCTTCCGCTAGAGTAATTAGAATAAACGCCCCATGCACCATTCATTTTAAAAAAGTTTTCGGTCGGATAGGTGTCAAAACTTGCAATTTCATTTGGAACGTTTCGAATGTCAAAAATGCGCAATCCTTCGTTGTAATACGCCACAAAAGCAAATTCATTTGTTGTCATTATATTATGTGGAATGCTGTTGTTCTCATAATTTGTTCCGAAGAAATTATCAACTTGAATGGAGTAATCTCCACCAACAGAACATTTTTTTAGGCGTTTTCCGTTTGTTTCATCTGCGAAAACATAGGTTTTTCCATCCGGACTCAACCAACCTTGGTGATTATATCCCTGGTCTTGGTAAAAAAGCAGGTTGCTTGTATACATTGGTGCAGAAGGATTTGTGAAATCATAAACACGTAATCCATTTTCGCCACAATTTAAAATCCCAATATTATCCCGAACATAGATATCGTGAACTTCTGGTATGTCCGACGGACCTTCCCAAAGTAGAACAGGATTAATTGGATTTGCAAGTGAAAAAACCCTCAACGGAACAAGTGAATTTGCAATACCGTCAACAATGGGAGTTACCAAGCAGGCATACAAGAGAGCGTTTGTAGTATCGATAAATAAATTGTGCACTTTCCCGAAATTTGCATCCTGAAAGTCTGCTACTTTCACGACGGAATCCGGCAAATAGGAGATGTCAATTATTTGCAGGCTGCTATTTCCCTCATCGCAAATAGAGTAGGCATACTTTCCGAAAGTTTTGAATTCGCGATGGATTACTTGCGAAGAATTGAATTTGCCTTCAACAAATCCGCAGGATTTAAGTTGGTTTGTTTCATCCAGCAGAAAAAAATGCGTTCCTTCCGTCGAGCCAATAATGGCATATTCTTTATTTTCTCTTGTGAAGCCCCAGCAACCGCTATATCGCACAAGACTCGTATTCGTTATAAGCGAATCTTCTGACCAATTATCAAGAAATGCGATGTTCTTTTGCTCTTGTGCTTGAACTAACTTGGAATAAAAAAAACATAAAAATAAAAATCGAACCACTTGTAAATCTTATATAGCCAAAGATAAGACAATAGCAGGATTTAAATTAAATTAACTTTTGATAAATTATAATTAACTATTTTTGTTTTACAAAAAACGATTAAGTGTCAGATTCAGTAATTATTATTCCAACGTATAATGAAATTGAGAATGTGGAGCGAATGACCCGCACAATCATGGCATTTGAAAAAGATTTTCACCTACTTTTTGTGGATGACAACTCCCCCGATGGAACAGCAGAGAAAATAGAGGAACTTCAAAAGGAATTCCCGAATCGCATCCATTTGGAAAAAAGACAAGGAAAAATGGGGTTAGGCACAGCTTATATCCATGGTTTTAAAACGTCAATTAACAAAGGTTACGATTATATTTTTGAGATGGACTGTGATTTTTCACATAATCCGGATGATTTAATTCGTTTGTACAACGCTTGCGCAACAGAAGGTGCAGATTTGAGTATTGGTTCGCGCTATTGTAAAGGTGGAAAAGTTAAAAATTGGCCGTTAAAAAGAGTTTTAATGTCTTATTTCGCGAGTGTTTATGTGCGAATTATTCTTTTAATTTCTATAAAAGATACTACTGCTGGATTTAAGTGCTACCGAAGAATTGTCTTGGAAACAATAAATTTGGATGCAATACCTTTTAAAGGCTATGCTTTTCAAATCTGCATGAAATACGCTGCAGTGCTGCACAAGTTTAAAATAGTAGAAGTTCCTATAACATTTATCGATCGTGAATATGGTGTTTCAAAAATGAGTTCCGGAATTTTTAAGGAAGCATTTTTTGGTGTTTGGAAAATGAAAAAAATGAAATTATGAGTGCAACGTATTTATTGAAATCTGCAACTATTGTTAATGAAGGCAAACAAATTCTTGCAGATATTCTCATTAAAAATGGCATTATTGAAAAAATTTCGGGAAATATAAGCGCCGAAGAAAATATCCAAGTTATCGATTTGGAAGGAAAATTTGTTCTGCCAGGCTGTATCGATGATCAAGTGCATTTTCGAGAACCAGGTTTGACACACAAGGCAGATATTGCCACGGAATCAAAAGCGGCTGTTGCAGGAGGAATAACTTCCTTCATGGAAATGCCAAATACGGTTCCCAATGCTTTGACGCAAAAGTTATTGCAAGATAAATACGAAATTGCTGCGCGCTCTTCGAGTGCGAATTACTCCTTTTTTATGGGAGCTTCCAATGATAATCTGGACGAAGTTTTGCGCACAGATGCCAGAAATGTTTGTGGTGTAAAGATATTTATGGGTTCTTCAACCGGCAATATGTTGGTAGATAACGAACGAACTTTAGAGAATTTATTCAGAAATGTTCCTCCAATGCTTATTGCTACTCACTGCGAGGATGAAACTACGATTCGCTCAAATATTGAAAAGTATAGGGCAATTTATGGCGAAAACATTCCAATAGAATTGCACCCAATAATTCGCGATGAGGATGCGTGTTATATTTCATCCTCCTTGGCCGTTAAAATGGCTAAAAAATTCAATACGCGTCTTCATGTTCTCCATATTTCCACAGAAAAGGAAATCGCATTATTTGACAATTCGATTCCTTTGGAGAAGAAAATGATTACAGCTGAAGCATGTATTCACCATTTATGGTTCTCGGACGAAGATTACGCACAAAAAGGCAATTTAATCAAGTGGAATCCAGCAGTCAAAAAGGCTTCGGATCGTGCTGCAATTTTCCAAGCGGTTTTGGATAATAAAATTGACGTTATCGCAACAGATCACGCGCCACATACCTTGGAAGAAAAACAACAATCGTATTTTAATGCGCCATCTGGAGGACCTTTAGTTCAGCATGCCTTGCAAGCGATGTTGGAAAAAATGGAACAAGGAATGATTAGTATGGAAAGAATTGTTGAAAAAATGGCGCACGCTCCAGCAATTTTATTTCACATTGAAAAACGAGGATTTATTCGGGAAGGTTATTTTGCGGATTTAGTTGTTGTAGATAAGAAACAAACAACAGTTACTAGAGATGCCTTGCTTTACAAATGCGGTTGGTCGCCTTTTGAAGGAACAACTTTTTCCTATACAATCGACAAAACATTTGTCAACGGAAATTTAGTTTATTCAAACGGAAAAATTTCTTCAAGTGTTTTTGGTCAACGCATGTTATTTAAAGGTTGATTATTCTAACATGATTCGTGTAACACTCTTTCTGTTCTCTGTTATTCTAGTTAGTGCTTGTTCGGATCGTTTGGTGACCAATAATAAACCTAAAAATTTGATTCCGAAAGATTCCATGGTAATGGTTCTGAAAGAAATGACTATACTCGAGGCGCATATCCAAACAAAATACATGCATGTTTCACGCTTCAAGGAAACCATGTTGTTGTCTGGAAAAAAATTACTGGAAAAGCACCATATTTCAAGCCAGCGCTATGAAGAAAGTATGGCGTATTATGGAGCGCGTCAGGATGAAATGCAATCTATTTACAGTGAGATTTTGGATTCTTTGAATCAAATGGCTACTATGAAGGAAACTACTATTCTTCCAAAGGATTCCGTCTTTTCTAGTATTCCACCAAAAAAAGTTGGGTTTTCTCCACGAAATCGAATAGTAAAACAATAATTTTCAACTTTTTTT